>CAKMYR010000004.1 GCA_929200175.1 uncultured Gammaproteobacteria bacterium | reverse complement strand
GACTCAAATATAACTAATATTAATCGCAAAAATGAAATTCCAATATCAAGTGATAATATTAAACAAAAAGATATTGATTTAGCTATTAAAGCAGCTACTAATATAAATGTGAAAAAAGATAGTCAAATAGTTAATGCTATCACTAATCATTGGATATTAGATAAAGATCCAATTACTAATAAAGGCACAATAGTTGATAATCCAATTGGAGAACAAGCTATGAATTTAAGTGTTGAGATGCATATTATTATTGCATTAAAAGAAACTATTAAAGCTATTTATCAAAGTATGGATAAAATTAATTTAGGGATATCGCATATTGTTCCAAGCTCAATAGCAAGTAGTGAGGCTTGCCTTAGTAAAAATGAAAAAAATAATGGAGTTTGCATACTAGATATAGGAGCAGAAACTACAGATATATCAACATTTATTAATGGTGGAGTAGTTTATAGTAGTGTTTTAAATATTGGCGCAGATAAAATTACCGAAGATATAAAAAACTCTTTTAATTTGAGTTTTAATCAATCAGAGCAATTAAAAATTAAACATGGGAATGCTCAACTTACATCAGTAAAAAAAGATAAATTAATTGGGGTAAATCAAACTGATGATTTCAAAGAATATCAGCGCTATTTATCCTATGAATCATTAACTGAAGTAATTGAGAAATCTTATTTAGAATTATTTTCAATAATTAAAAAAGATTTACAAAAAAATAAATTATATTCTTTAATTAAATCTGGTTTTGTATTATCAGGAGGAGGTGCAAAAATTCTTAATTGTAATAAACTAGCACTGGATTTTTTTAAAGTTAAAACTAAACTAGGATTAATAAATAATGATAAAATTGAAGCGAGATCTGATATTTTAGATCCTATTTATAATTGTGCCTTAGGTTTATTATTATATGATTCTAATAAACCTTATTTTGAAATTATAGAAACTAAAAATAGTAAAATTAGGAATTTTTTTAGATTTTAGTTGTCTCATATTTATGATAAAACAAAGAACAATTAAAAAAGCTATTAAAGCTCGTGGTATTGGCATTCATGGCGGAAAAATAGTTAATATGTCACTTATTCCTGCAGATATTGATCACGGAGTAGTTTTTAGGCGTTTGGATGCAGGAGGTAAATTAGTTAGAGCTCATAATGCTTTTGTAAATGAAGTAGTGCTTTCTACTAGTTTAGAAAATAAAGGGGTTAAAGTATCTACTGTAGAGCATTTAATGAGTGCTTTTTCAGCTTTAGGAATTGACAATATTTTAGTAGAATTAGATTCTTTTGAAGTTCCTATTATGGATGGTTCTTCAGCGCCTTTTGTTTTTTTAGTTCAATCTGCAGGCATTGAAGAGCAAAATGCACACAAAAAATTCTTTGTAATTAAAGATACTATTGCAATTAAAAATGGAGAATCTTGGGCTAAAGTATCTCCTCACAAAGGATTTAAAGTAACTTTAGAAATTGATTTTAAGCATAAAAAGGTAAAAGAAAGCGGGCAAAAATTAAGTATTGATTTTGCCAAACAATCATATTTAAAAGATATTTGCAGAGCTAGAACTTTTGGACATATGAAAGATATGGAAAAAATGCAAAGAAAAAATCTAGCATTAGGTGCTAGTATGAATAATGCTATTGCATTAAGTGATGACGATGTTCTTAACGAAGATGGAATGCGTTATCATAATGAATTTGTAAAACATAAAATATTAGATATTGTTGGTGACTTATATTTATTAGGCAGTAATTTAATAGGTCATTATCGAGGCTATAAAACTGGTCATTGGCTAAATAATCAATTAATTTCAACTATTCTTGATAGTCCAAAATCTTGGGAAATTAAAACTTTTGAGTCAAAAAATTGCCCTATAAAATTTTATTCAGAAGATTGGCAAAATCATTTATAAGCTTAAAAGACATTAAACTAAGGAAATATGTATAATTTAGCTATTTTTGGTAAGTATAAGTAAAAATGAAATTAAATGGTGCACAAATAGTAATTAATAGTTTGAAAAAAGAAGGGGTGGAATATATATTTGGATATCCTGGTGGAGCTATATTACATCTTTATGATGCGTTAAATTTACAAGATGATATTAATCATATCTTAGTTCGTCATGAGCAAGGAGCTGTTCATGCTGCTGATGGTTATGCAAGATCTAGTGGGAAAACAGGTGTTGCTTTAGTAACATCTGGTCCTGGCGTAACTAATGCAGTTACTGGCATTGCTACTGCTTACATGGATTCAATTCCTATGGTTGTTATTTCAGGTCAGGTTCCTTCTAAATTAATTGGTAATGATGCATTTCAAGAAGTTGATGCAATAGGAATTACGCGCTCTTGTGTTAAACATAATTTTCTAATAAAAGATATAACAAAAATACCTACTACTATACAAAAAGCATTTTATATTGCAAGCACAGGAAGACCAGGTCCTGTTTTAATTGATATTCCAAAAGATATTACTATTAATACAACTGACAAATATGATTTTTTAAAAACAATAGAAATGCGTTCTTATAAAGTTATAGAAGAGCCAAAACAAAATCAAATTGAAAAAGCTGCAGAATTAATTTTATCTTCTCAAAAGCCAATTATTTATACAGGGGGAGGTTGTGTCATTGGTAATGCCAGCAAAGAATTAATAGAATTTACCCGTAATTTAAATTTTCCTATTACTCAGACCTTAATGGGTTTAGGCGCTTACCCGGCTGATGACAAGTTATTCTTAGGTATGCTTGGCATGCATGGTACTTATGAAGCTAATATGGCAATGCATCATTCAGATTGTGTGATTGCATTAGGAGCAAGATTTGATGATAGAGTAACATCTGATTTAGCTAAATTTTGCCCATATGCAAAAATTATTCATGCTGATATTGATTCTTCTTCAATTGGCAAAAATGTACATGTAGATGTAGTACTTTTAGGGCATATTAAATTAATTTTAAAAAGCTTAAATATTGTACTAAAAGATAAAAAAACAAAAAATATAGATAGCTGGTGGTCTGATATTAATTACTGGAAAAGTTTTGAATCACTAAATTATAAAACTAGTTCAAAAAAAATTAAACCGCAATCAGTAATACAATCTTTGCATAAAGTTACAAATGGTGATGCTATAGTAACTTCTGATGTTGGACAACATCAAATGTGGGCTGCTCAATATTATAATTTTAATAAACCTCGTCGCTGGATTAATTCTGGTGGATTGGGAACTATGGGGTTTGGATTACCTGCTGCTATGGGTGCTAAATTAGCTAATCCTAAAAAAGATGTTGTTTGTGTAACAGGTGAAGGTAGTATTCAAATGATGTTACAAGAATTTTCGACTATGCTTCAATACAACGTAGCAGTTAAAGTTGTTAATTTAAATAATAGATATTTAGGAATGGTTCGTCAATGGCAAGAATTTTTCTATGAAAAAAGATATGCCATGACCTATATGGAAGCATTGCCTGATTTTGTTAAATTAGCAGAAAGCTATGGGCATATTGGTATTAAAGTAGAGCAACCAAAAGATGTAGAGCCTGCATTAATTGAGGCTTTTAAGCTAAAAAATCGAACTGTATTTTTAGATATAATAACAGACCCTAGTGAAAATGTATTTCCTATGATTCCATCAGGGGCAGGGCATAATGAAATGTTATTAGCAAAAAAAGATAAAATATTATCAAAAAATGATTCTGGATTAAATTTAGTATGAGACATATTATTTCAATTAAATTAGAAAATGAAGCAGGAGCCTTATCTAGAGTAGCTGGTTTATTTTCTGCTCGTGGTTTTAATATTGAATCATTGTCAGTAGCTGCTACTAATGATCCAACTCTATCTCATATGACTATAGTTAGCGTAGGTAATGATGCTATTATTGAACAAATTACCAAGCAACTTAATAAATTAATTGATGTAATTGAAGTCAAAGACATCAGTAAAACTAAGCATATTGAACGCGAATTATTATTATTAAAAATCGCTTTAAATAAAAAATTAAAAAATTATAAAGAAAAACAAAAAAATATCTCTCAATGCAAAATTATTGATAGTCAAAATGATGTATATACAATTGAATTATCTAATACTAGCGAGCAAATAAATTCTTTTTTAGATAAATTTGATCAATCAGAAATTTTAGAAATTTCTAGAACTGGTGTAATCGCAACATCAATGAAAAAAATAAAAAATAATACTTAAAAATTTGGACATAATTTATCCAATTTATTGTTGACTGCTAAAACTAATACTTTAAAAAAATAACATTGATACTTTAAGCTATACATGCAATAATTTTGAAAATAAATTCATAAATTAACAAAATAAAAATTATGATAAAATTGAAAAAATAATGAAAGATTTTAAGATTACTTAACAATATAAATTAAAAATGAAAAGAATTTACGACAAAGATATAGATTTAAATATTATTAAAAAAATAAAAGTTGCAATTGTTGGTTATGGCTCACAAGGACATGCACATGCAAATAATTTAAAAGACTCAGGAGTTGATGTTGTTGTAGCTCTTAGAAATAATTCTTCATCCTTAGCAAAAGTTATTGATTCTGGCTTAAAAGTTAAATCAGTTGAAGACGCTTCTGCTTGGGCTGATTTAGTTATGATTCTAGTGCCAGATGAATTTCAATCAGATATTTATTATTCAAGCATAGAGAAAAATCTTAAAAAGAACGCAACATTAGCCTTTGCTCATGGTTTTAATATTCATTATGGCAGAATCAAACCTAGAGCTGATTTAGATGTTATTATGATTGCTCCAAAAGCTCCAGGACATACTGTACGCTCAGAATTTATTAAAGGCAGAGGCATTCCTGACTTAGTAGCAGTATCACAAGATTCATCTGGTAATGCAAGATCTGTAGCTTTATCTTATGCATCAGCTATAGGCGGTGGTCGTACTGGTATTTTAGAAACAACTTTCAAAGATGAAACAGAAACAGATTTATTTGGCGAACAAGTAGTTTTATGTGGAGGAATAACCGCACTAGTACAAACTGGCTTTGAAACATTAGTTGAAGCAGGTTATGAACCAGAAATGGCTTATTTTGAATGTCTACATGAATTAAAACTTATAGTCGATTTAATGTACGAAGGCGGTATTGCTAATATGCGTTATTCTATTTCAAATACTGCAGAATATGGTGATATTACCCGTGGAAATCGCATAGTAACAGATGAGACCAGATCTGAAATGAAAAAAATATTAAAGGAAATACAAGACGGCTCATTTGCTAAAGAATTTGTAGAAAATGTTAACAAATTACCTAGTATTAGAGAAGTCCAAAGTAAACATCAAATTGAAGTAATAGGAAAATCTTTACGCTCTATGATGCCATGGATTTCTGAAAATAAATTGGTTAAAGATAATAAAAATTAATCAATTTATTAAATTAATCTAACTTTACGCCTAGGCTTAATATTTAAATATTAAAACAGCATGGCAAAACCAAAAATTAAAATAGGAATTTATTTATTACCTAATGTTTTAACAACACTTGGTATATTTTCTGGATTTTTTGCTATTATTTTGGCTGCTAATGGTAATTATATAGGCTCTGCTATTAGCATATTTTTCGCTATGTTTTGGGATGGTTTGGATGGCAGAGTTGCCAGACTTACTGGCACCCAAACTAATTTTGGAGCACAATACGATACAATAGCAGATACAATCTCATTTTGTGTTGCTCCTGCATTACTTATTTATTTTTGGACATTTTCTGGTTTAGATAAGTTTACCTTGATAAGCGTATTTATATATATTACAGCTGGAGCTCTTCGTCTTGCTCGCTTTAACGCTCAAGCAGAAGTACAAGATAAAATATACTTTCAAGGATTGCCTTCACCTTCAGCCGCTGCTATTGTTGCTGGAATGGTTTGGGTTAAAGAAATTATGATTGGACCTGATTATAGTCAATTATTTTTGCCTATTTCATGGTTTATCTTAATAAGTACTGGAGTTTTAATGGTTAGCAATATTCGTTATTATAGCTTTAAGGAAAATATTTTAAAAGGCAAAATTCCTTTTAAACTTTTACTTTTAGCATCATTAATTATTGTTTTTGTTATTATATGGCCAAGCATTATATTATTTTCTTTCTTTTTTTGTTATGCTCTTTCTGGTTTAATTATAAATATAATTCAAATTAGAAAAAAAAGAAAATTAAAAAAAAATACAAAAAAATCCTAGTTATTCTATAATTGTAGACATGACTAGTAAAAATAAATTTTATAAATCAAAACAAAACATTAACTTGTTGCTATTATTGCCGTAAGGCAATATATTCACTTTATGACTGAAAAGTCTTATCTCTAAAACTATATAACAAAACTAATAATCAAAGGAGAGAATTAGATGTCTGACAAGCTAATTATTTTTGATACAACATTAAGAGACGGAGAGCAATCACCGGGCGCATCTATGACAAAAGATGAAAAGATACGGATTGCCAAAGCATTAGAAAAAATGAAAGTAGATGTAATTGAAGCCGGTTTTGCTGCAGCTTCAAAAGGAGATTTTGAAGCAATTAAAACAATTGCAAACACTGTCAAAGATTCAACTGTATGCTCACTTGCAAGAGCATTAGACAAAGATATTGATATAGCTGGAAAAGCATTAAAAAATGCTAATTCTGGGCGTATTCATACTTTTATCGCTAGCTCTGATATTCATATGCGCATGAAATTACAAATGACTCCAGAGCAAGTAATAACACAAGCAATACATGCAGTTAAAAGAGCTAGAAAATATAGTAACGATGTAGAATTTTCTCCAGAAGATGCTGGTCGTTCTGATCAAGATTTTTTATGTAAACTTATTGAAGCGGCTATTTCTGCTGGCGCTACAACTATTAATATTCCAGATACTGTTGGATACAACATACCACATCAATTTGGTGCAACTATTAAATCTTTAATCGAAAGAGTGCCAAATTCTGATAAAGCTATTTTTTCTGCACATTGTCATAATGACTTAGGTCTTGCTGTAGCAAACTCTTTATCTGCAGTTTTAAATGGCGCTAGACAGATTGAATGCACAATTAATGGCTTAGGCGAAAGAGCTGGCAATACTTCATTAGAAGAAATAGTAATGGCGGTACATACTCGTCAAGATGTTTTTTCTTGTAATACTAATATTGAAACTTCTAATATTTTATCAATATCGCGCTTAGTTTCTAGTATTACTGGATTTGTAGTACAGCCAAATAAAGCTATTGTTGGTGCTAATGCTTTTGCCCATGAAGCAGGAATTCATCAAGATGGTGTAATTAAACATCGTGAAACTTATGAAATTATGCGAGCTGAAGATGTAGGATGGCATGCCAATCAACTAGTACTTGGCAAACATTCTGGCCGTAATGCTTTAAAGGTGAGATTACAAAAATTAGGCATTGAGATTGATTACGAAACAGAATTTAACAAAATTTTCAAAAAATTTAAAGAATTGGCAGATAAAAAACATGAAATATTTGATGAAGATTTACAAATTTTAGTTTCTGATGTACAAATTCATTCTACAAATATAATTGAATTAGTATCTTTAAAAACTAGTAGCCAAACAGGCAAAAAAAATCAAGCTAATATAGTTTTATCAATTGATGGTAAAAATAATACAACAACAGCACAAGGTTCAGGCGCAGTTGATGCTACTTTTATTGCTATTAATAATTTAATTGAAATTGAGCCAGTTTTACAATTATATTCAGTATCTAATATAACTAAAGGCGCTGATTCTATAGGCGAGGTTAGTGTTAGATTAGAACATAATAATAATATTGTAAATGGTCAAGGCACTGATACTGATATTATAGTAGCAAGCGCTAAAGCATATATTAATGCTCTAAATAAAACTTTAAAAAATAAAAATAAAGTACATCCTCAAATATGAATCAAGAAATAAAAAACTATTATTTGAAAATGCTTGAAGTGCCAGATTTTTTATTAAAACCAGTAAAAAATACAAAAGTAAAGGCAAATAAAATTGCTATTAAATGTTTAATAATTGAAAGCAAAATTGAAAACTCATTTTGTAATGATGGTAAAGCTAGAAGCTTTTTATTAAAAATGTTAAACTCTGTAGATATTAATAAAAATGATATTACATGTATTCAAGTAGATACTTACGATTTAAAAAAGACTGTTATTAAGTATAATGCTAAAGTTATATTATTAACTGATAAAAAATTTTTAAAATTATCAGATAAATATTTTTTTATTCATCACCCAAATGAAATTTTAAATGATACTAGCCTTAAAAGAATAACTTGGGAAACACTTAAGGAAATTAAAAAATGGACAAAATAGATTATTCTCTAGATGGCTATAAAAGACCTAAATTAACTCCTCCAAATGGTGAAAATAAACTATTATTGCACTCTTGTTGTGCTCCTTGTGCTGGAGAAATTATGCTAGCATTAAAGGCATCATTTATTGATACTACTATTTTTTTTTATAATCCTAACATTCATCCAAAACAAGAATACGAATTACGCAAAAAAGAAAATATTGACTTTGCAAAAAAATTAAATATTCCTTTTATTGATGCTGATTATGATAGACAAAGATGGTTTTCTCTAACTAATGGACAAGAAAACGAACCAGAACGCGGTAAACGCTGTACCACTTGTTTTGATATGCGTTTTGAAGTTACTGCTAAATATGCTGTAGATAATGGTTTTAAACTAATATCATCAACTCTTGGAATTTCTCGTTGGAAAGATTTAGCTCAAATTAATGATTGTGGTAAACGTGCAGCAGAAGCAAAAAATATTGTTTATTGGGATTTTAACTGGCGTAAAAGTGGAGGATCTGCACGAATGTTAGAATTATCAAAAAGTGAAAATTTTTATCAACAAGAATATTGTGGCTGTGTTTATTCTTTAAGAGATACCAACTTAAGAAGAACTAATAATAAAAGAGATAAAATCAAAAGAGGAATAAAATTTTATCAATAATTTGATATTTTATCTAAGTTAAAAGCTATGAAAATATGCGATTCAATAAAAAGTATTAATCCTTATCAGGGCGGTAAGCCTATTAGTGAATTAAAAAGAGAATTAGGTTTAAAAAGTATTGCTAAACTTGCTAGTAATGAAAATCCGTTAAAAGTTAGTGATAAAGTATTAGTCGCTATTAATAAATCACTTAAAGATTTAAATCGTTATCCAGATGGTAATGGTTTTGAGCTTAAGCAAGCTATTAGTAATCATTTATCGGTTAATATTGATCAAATCACTTTAGGTAATGGTTCTAACGATATTATCGAATTAGTAGCTCGTTTATTTATTTGTAACCAAGAAGATGAAGTAATATTATCTGAGTATGCCTTTGCAATTTATAAATTGATAAGCAAAGCACTTAACGCAAAAACAATTATAACTCCTGCTAAAAATTATGGTCATGATTTAGAAAATATGCAAAAAGCTATTACTAAAAAAACTAAATTAATTTTTATTGCTAATCCAAATAATCCAACTGGAACATTTATAACACACGAAAAACTTTATAAATTTATCCAACAAGTTCCAAAATCAGTTGCAATACTTTTAGATCAAGCATATTTTGAATATTTAAAAGACGATGATAATGCTATCAATTGGCTTAAAGAATTTAATAATTTAATTATTACTAGGACTTTTTCTAAGGCCTATGGCTTGGCAGGATTAAGAGTAGGTTATGCAATTTCTAGCAGTAAAATAGCCAACTATTTAAATCGTATTCGTCAGCCATTTAATGTCAATAGTATTGCTCAAAGTGCAGCAATAGCATCTTTATTAGATAAAGAATTTTTAAATAAATCTATAGCTGAAAATAAAAATGGATTACTCCAATTAAGTAAAGGGTTTGATAAATTAGGGTTAGAATATATCCCTTCTTATACTAATTTTATTGCTGTTAAAGTAAATAACCCTAATGCTATTTATCAAAAATTACTAAAACAAGGATTTATTGTTAGAGTAGTTGAAATGAAAGGATATCTGCGAGTATCAGTTGGTAGTAAAAATGAAAATATACTTTTCCTTAATGCTTTAAAATCAGTTATATGATAAATAGAATTTGTATTATTGGAGTTGGATTAATCGGCGGATCATTTGCTATTGGATTAAAAAATAGTAAAAAAACCCAAACTATTATTGGTTTTGATACAAATGAAAAAAATCTAATAACTGCTAAAAATCTTGGAGTAATAGATAATTATAGTTTAGATATAAAA
Source organism: uncultured Gammaproteobacteria bacterium (assembly GCA_929200175.1). Taxonomy (GTDB): domain Bacteria; phylum Pseudomonadota; class Gammaproteobacteria; order PS1; family Pseudothioglobaceae; genus CAKMYR01. The sequence goes on along the minus strand of CAKMYR010000004.1, from coordinate 20,501 downwards.
ATAGCATTAAAAGATGTATCAATCATTTTAATAGCTACTCCAGTAGGTAGTTTTACTCAGATTTTAAAATTAATAAAACCTCATATTAATGATAAAACTATTATTTCAGATGTATGCAGCACTAAAAGTAGTGTGATTAAAGCAATAAAATCAGTATATGGTTATATACCTAAAAATTTTGTTCCTGCCCATCCTATCGCTGGTAAAGAAATAAGTGGAATTCATTCAATAGATAAAAAAATATTTAATAATAAACTTGTGGTCATAACTCCTGTAAATGGCATTACCAATGATTATTCAATTCAAATAATAACAGAGCTATGGCAATCATTAGGCGCTAATATTGAAATTATGACAGACGAAAAACATGATGATTTATTAGCAATGACATCTCATTTACCTCATATGTTAGCCTTTGGTTTAATGGATTATTTAATTTGTAATGATGTTAAATATCTTAATTATGCTGCCGGCGGATTTAAAGATTTTTCAAGAATAGCAGCTAGTAATAATATTATGTGGCGTGATATATGTAGCAATAATTCTAAACATATAATAAAGCATATTAAAGCATATCAACAATCTTTGGATAAATTAGTAAATTTAATTGATAATAAAAAATTTGATGAGCTCGAAAAAATATTTAAAGATGCAAAAAAAGCAAGAAATGATTATGCACATAATTTAAAAAATGAGTAAATTAATTGCCCAACCTGCTAATTCTTTATCAGGAGAAATTAAAATTCCAGGAGATAAATCAATTTCTCATCGCTCTATTATGTTGGGATCTATCGCCAATGGCATCACTAAAGTATCTGGATTTTTAAAAGGAGAAGATACTTTATTAACGCTAAAAGCATTTCAAGATATGGGTATTAAAATTGAGCATAAAAATGATGATGTAATTATTTATGGATCTGGCTTATATGGCTTAAAAAAACCATTAAAAAAAATATATTTAGGTAATTCTGGTACTTCTATGCGTCTAATGTCAGGAATATTAGCTGCTCAAAATTTTGATAGTGAATTATTTGGAGATAAATCACTTACAAAAAGACCAATGGATAGAATTATCAAGCCTTTAAATTTAATGGGGGCTTCAATTAAAAGTAATAATGGCAAACCTCCTCTTATAATTAAAGGAAGAGGAAAACTTAAAAATATTAACTACACATTACCAGTTGCTTCTGCACAAATTAAATCTTGTATATTATTAGCTAGTTTATATAGCGAAGGACAAACCTGTATTAATGAACCAATTAAAACCAGAGATCATACAGAAATTATGTTAAATTTTTTTGGTTATAAAGTTAATACTAACAATAATAAAATATGTATTAATGGCGGCAAAGAGCTAGTAGCCCCTAATCAAATTAAAGTACCAGGAGATATTTCATCTGCGGCATTTTTTATAGTTGCTGCTATTATTTCTAAAAATACTGATATTACTCTTATAGATATTAATGTTAATCCAGCGCGTACTGGAATAATTAATATTTTGCAACTTATGGGAGCTAATATTGAACTAATTAATAAAAGAAAACTCTATGGAGAATTAATAGCTAATATTAAAGTTAAATCCTCTAACTTAAAAGCAATAAAAATCCCAAAAGAATTAATATCATCTGCAATTGATGAATTTCCAGCAATATTTATAGCTGCTAGCTGTGCAGAAGGTGAAACTATACTAACAGACGCCAAAGAATTAAGAGTTAAAGAATCAGATAGAATTAAATCAATGAATGATGGCTTAACAATTTTAGGAATTAAAACTAAAGTTACAGATGATGGTATTAGAATTACAGGCGGTGATTTTAAAAAACCTACTGATACAATTCAATCTTATGATGATCATCGGATTGCTATGGCTTTTGCAATAGCATCTTTAAAATGCAAACATGCTATCAAAATTAATGATATAGATAATATATCAACTTCATTTCCTAATTTTATTGAACTAGCAAATTTATCAGGCATGAAACTTAAAAAAATAGCAGGAAACTAGATATTTTAGGTTTATTTTATATTATAAAAACATAAAGTGTATAATCACAAAATTTACTTAAATTTTATATATGACTATTGAAAACGCATCATCGTTTTTCGCGTGGGATGTATCAGCTTTTTTAGCTTTATTTTTAATTTCTTTTTTTATAATAGTCATTGTTGATAGATTTATTCTTGATAAAGAATCTAATAAAAAAATAGAATTCAAAAAAATAATTTATTTCATTTGTTTTTTAAGATTTAATAAAAATGAAAGATATACCAACAGAAGTAGAATAGTACAACTAGCAGTTGAATTTTATCCTGTATTGTTATTAGTATTTGTTTTAAGAGGCTTTATTGCAGAACCCTTTAGAATTCCTTCTAATTCAATGATGCCAACCTTATTGACTTATGATTTTTTATTAGTAGATAAAATTTCATATGGACTTAGACTACCAATAACTAATACAAAAATATTTGATATTAAAAAACCCAAAAGAGGAGATGTAATTACTTTTAGATATCCTAATTACGAAAATAATCCAAAATATAAAAATGCTGATTTTGTTAAAAGAATAATAGGAATACCAGGTGATGAAATTACTTATTTAAAAGATCGCTTAATAATAAATGGTAAAGAAATAATGCGAGAAGAAATAGGAAAATATCAAGGTTTTGAAAAAGGAATTAAAATGACAGGATATGATCATAAGTATGAATTATTAGATGATAAATCTTATGAGATTTTATTAAGTCCAAGAAATTATAGTAAATCATTTACTCCTTGTAATAATAAAGATTTTATTAAAAATCAATTAAAATTTTATGCTAATGAAAATTCTATATCTGCACAAGCAATTGAAAAAAGCTGGGAAGAATCCTTTACAGACTGTAGTTTAAAATTTGTCAGTAAAATTCCAGATGGGCATTATTTTGTTATGGGAGATAATCGCTCTCATAGCTCTGACAGTCGCTCTTGGGGTTTTGTTCCTAGAGAATATATTATTGGTAAAGCTTTTTACATTTGGGCACATGCTGATATAGTAGGATTATTTGCTGGAGACAATAAGCTTGAGAGCTTAAAAACTTTTAGCTTTAATAGGAATGGTTTAATTAAGTAATTAGCAATATTACTAAGGTAATTAAAATTATTTATTAACCGTAATAAACGCCTTAAGTACATTTATTGCTTCGTGTACAAAATAGTCTTTTTTAAGAATTTCAATAGTTTTTTTAGTATTTTCATCTTTGGTATCTTCTTGAGATTTTAAAATTTCCTCTTGAGATAAAGTAGATGGATCTTCTATTTTTAAATGACTATCAAGATTTTTTTCTTTAGTAATAAAACCTTCTTCTTCCTCTTCATTAAGGGTTATATTCTCTAATATAATATCTGGCTCAATACCTTTAGCTTGAATTGATCTACCTAATGGAGTGTAATAACGAGATGTTGTGATTTTGATGCCATAGCCATTTTTTAATTCTAAAATAGTTTGAACTGACCCTTTACCAAATGAAGTCTTGCCCATAATTACAGCTCTTTTATGATCTTGCAAAGCTCCAGCTACAATTTCTGATGCAGATGCAGAACCTTCATTAATTAAAACTACAATAGGTGCTGATGACATTATATCTCCGGGTTTAGTATTAAATTTAACATTTGAGCTTTTAATACGGCCTTTTGTATAAACTATTAATCCTTTTTCATTAATAAATAAATTAGCTACATCAACAGCAGATTGTAATAAACCGCCTGGATTATTTCTTAAATCAATAATCAATGATTTAAGCTTGCCGTTGTTTTCTTGATTTAATTTTTTAATAGTTTGTTTTAATAAATTGGCAGTTGGATTTTGAAAACTAGATATGCGCACATACCCAATATCTTCATAAAGCAAATAACCTTTAACAGAAGTTATTTTAATAACCTCTCTTACTATATTGACAACAAATGGTTTTTGATTATTTCTTTTTATAGTTAAATTAACACTAGTGCCTGGCTTGCCACGCATTAAACTAACCGCATCTTCTATCGCCATTCCATTAGTGCTTTTATCATCAATTTTTATAATTAAATCACCTGATTTAATTCCAGCTCTATAAGCTGGGGTATCATCAATAGGAGATATAATTAAAATATAATCATCTTCTTTAGCAATATAAATACCAAGTCCTTCAAATTTACCAGTAGTGTTTTCAATTAATTCTTTTTGTTTTTTAGGTTTTAAATAATCAGAATGGGGATCAAGACCAGTTATCATACCTTTGATAGCATGTTCAAATAATTCTTCATTGCTAGGTTCATCGACATATACTTGTTTAATATTATTAAATATACTGGCAAATGTTTCTAAATCTTTAATAAGGCTATTTATTTCATCTTTTTTATTTTCATTTTTTGAATAAACAACAGGAATATTAATAAAGCTATAAATAATAATTATAGTTATTAAATTTTTAAATAATCTAAAGTAAGTCATAATGAGGCATTATATGTATATAAAGACTTGAATTTTACTCATTTTTTAATTTTTAAGTAATAGAAATATAAAAAATTATTAAACTAAAATAAACATTTTAATTTTTGTATAATGTTGCGCATGTATTTAAATAACGCACTCGTAACTCAAATGGATAGAGTATTGGTTTCCGAAACCAAAGGACGGGTGTTCGAATCACCTCGAGTGCACCATACTTAATTATGACATATCCTGATATTGACCCAGTTGCCATTTCTATAGGAAGTATTGATATCCAATGGTACGGAATAATGTATATTTTTGCTTTTGCTACTGCTTTTATATTAGCAAAATATCGCTCTAAAAAATTTAATATTTGGACTTCAAGACAAATTGAAGATATGGTTTTTTATGGAGCATTAGGCGCTGTTATTGGCGGCAGAATAGGTTATGTATTATTTTATAGTTTTTCAAATTTTTTAGCTGATCCACTTTTAATGTTTGCTGTTCACAAAGGCGGAATGTCTTTTCATGGAGGATTTGTAGGAGTTTTACTTGCAATGTGTTTATTTAATCGTAAATACAAAAAAAGTTTTTTCTTTACTATGGATTTTGTCGCTCCATTAGTTCCAATAGGTTTAGGTTTTGGCAGAATAGGTAATTTTATCAATAGTGAGCTTTGGGGCAAAATAACAGATAGTCCTTTAGGGCTTTATATCCCATACGAAGGAGTTAGTCGTTATCCTTCACAATTATATGAAGCATTTTTAGAAGGTTTAGTTTTATTTATTATTTTATGGGTATTTAGTAATAAACAAAGACCTATAGGAACAGTTTCTTCATTATTTTTAATTTTTTATGGTACTTTTAGATTTTTAATAGAATATGTTCGTTTGCCAGATGATCATATAGGATATTTAGCTTTTGGATGGCTTACTATGGGTCAAATATTAAGTCTTCCTATGATTATTTTTGGTTTATTTTTATTTAAAAAGTTTTATTTTAGTAAAGAGAATATTAAGTGAAGCAATATTTAGAGCTTTTACAATTAATTCAAACAAATGGCACTACAAAAAAAGATAGAACAGGTACTGGAACCTTATCTATTTTTGGACATCAAATGCGATTTAATCTTGCCCAAGGATTTCCTTTAGTAACCACTAAAAAAATTCATATAAAATCTATAATTCATGAATTATTATGGTTTATTAAAGGCGATACTAATATTAAATATTTACTTGATAACAAAGTTAATATTTGGAATCAATGGGCCAATAAAAATGGCGAATTAGGTCCTATATACGGCTCTCAATGGCGTAATTGGGAAGGTAAAGATGGAAAATCTGTTGATCAAATAAAAAATGTTATTTGGCAAATTAAAAATAATCCTGACTCAAGAAGAATAATAGTATCTGCTTGGAATGTTCCAGAATTAAAAAATATGGCTTTAGCTCCTTGTCATGCTTTTTTTCAATTTTATGTTGCTGACAATAAATTATCCTGCCAGCTTTATCAAAGAAGTGCAGATGTATTTTTAGGACTGCCTTTTAATATTGCTAGCTATTCTTTACTTACTCATATGATTGCCCAACAATGTGATTTAAAAGTTGGAGATTTTATTTGGAGCGGCGGTGATTGTCATCTTTATTCTAATCATATTGAGCAGGTTAAAATTCAGCTTAGTAGAAAACCTAAAAAATTACCAGAGCTTAAAATTAAACGCAAACCAAAAGATATTTTTGATTATAAATTTGATGATTTTGAATTTATAAATTACAATTATAGTGATCCAATTAAAGCTCAAATTTCAATTTAGCTTGCAGATGCTAAATTAAATACTATAATGTTTGTTATTAAAAAATAATTTTAATCATAGCTTTATAATCTTGAAAGAATTACAACAAAAACTTAACTATAAATTTACTGATATATCTTTATTAAAACTAGCTCTAACACATAGTAGTGCTAATAAAAATAATAATGAACGTTTAGAATTTTTAGGTGATAGCATTTTAGAATTTGTTATAACTAATGAGCTTTATAAACGCTTTAAAAATATTGATGAAGGTAAATTATCAAGCCTTAGGTCAAACTTAGTCAAAGGAGAAACATTGCTAAAATTAGTTACAGAATTAAATTTAGCTAATTATTTAATATTAGGAAATGGAGAATTAAAAAATGGCGGAGTTCAAAAACAATCAATTAAAGAAAATGCATTAGAGGCAATTTTTGGAGCAGTATTTATTGATTCAGATTTTACAACCATAAATAAAATAATTCTTAACCTATATCAGCCATTATTAAATAATATTGATTTAAAAAATTCTTTTAAAGATCCCAAAACAAGATTACAAGAATTTTTGCAAAAAAATAATAATAAATTACCTAAATATGAAGTTATAGAAACATTTGGCAAAAGTCATAATGCTAGTTTTAAAGTTCGTTGCTCTTTGCCTGAATTACAAATTGATATAAAACAAACAGCAAATAGTATTAAAAAAGCAGAACAATCTTGTGCTAAAGAATTATTAAAGCAATTAAATGATGAGCTTTAAAGCTGGATTTATCGCTGTAGTAGGGCCTCCAAATGTAGGAAAATCAACCTTAATTAATGAATTAATTGGATATAAACTATCAATTACTTCACATCGACCACAAACTACTAGGCATCGTATCTGTGCTATTTGTTCTACAGATGATTATCAAATGGTATTTGTTGATACTCCTGGTATTCATATTGAAAACTATAAAGCTATTAATTCTTATATGAATAGAGAGGCAAGCTCTAGTATTAGGGATGTAGATATAATTTTATGGTTAGTTGAATCTAATAAATGGGGCAAACAAGATGAAAGGGTTTTAGAGCATATTTCACAAGTTGATGTACCTGTTATTTTATGTGTTAATAAAATTGATAAATTAAAATCAGAGCAAAATATATTGCCATTTTTAGCAAAAATATCTCAAAAATATAAAGCAACAGCAACATTTCCACTTTCTGCATTTAAAAAACGAGATACTAAAAAACTAAAACAATTAATATTAAAATATTTACCTAAACAAGATATTATTTTTGATCCTAATAGTACTACTGATAAAAATGATAAATTTATCGTTGCAGAATTTATCCGCGAAAAATTAATGCGTCATTTAAAAAATGAATTACCCTATGATATAACAGTAGGCATTGAACAATACGAATTAAAAAATAATATTTGGCACATTGCTGCTCGTATTTATGTTGATAAGGAATCGCAAAAAAGTATAGTTATTGGAAATAAAGGGCAAATGCTAAAATTAATTGGCACTGAAGCACGCAAAGGAATTGAAAATTTTTTACAAAAAAAAATCTTTTTACAATTATGGGTTAAAATAAAGCCAGGTTGGTCTAATAATAAAAAGACGCTATCATCTCTTGGATACGATTAGAGTGTAATTATTTAAAATTAAATCATAATGAGTATTTATTTAGGAGTTAATATTGATCATATAGCGACATTAAGACAAGCGCGTGGAACAATATATCCATCACCAATTGAAGCTGCTTTATTATGTGAAAAATCTGGCGCTGACAGCATAACTTTACATCTTCGTGAAGATAGACGTCATATTCAAGATAATGATGTTAAGGTCTTAAAAGAAAAGATAACAACTAAAATGAATTTAGAAATGGCAGCAACTGATGAAATGGTAGAAATTGCTAGCAAAATTAAACCAGAAGATTGTTGTTTGGTTCCAGAAAAAAGAGAAGAATTAACTACCGAAGGCGGACTTGATATTGTTAGCCAAATAAATAGAATTACAAATGTTTGTAATAAACTACAAGATGCTAATATAAAAGTATCACTTTTTATTGATGCAGAGAAATCTCAAGTTGATGCCGCTAAAAAATGTGGTGCAAAAATAATTGAACTTCATACTGGACATTATGCTAATGCCACAAATAAAGAGCAACAATTATTAGAATTAAATAAAATTAAAACTATGGCTAGTTATGCCAATAAAATAGGTTTACAAGTAAATGCAGGTCATGGACTAACCATAGAAAATACTTATGCTATTGCCAAATTACCTGAAGTAGTTGAACTCAATATTGGACATTCAATAATTGCTAGAGCTGTATTTATTGGCCTAGAAAAAGCAACAAGAGAAATCAAAAATTTAATGTTAACTGCAAGAAAATGATTTATGGAATAGGCACTGATATTGTCAACATAGAAAGAATTCAATACATTATAGAAAAAAATAAATCTAATTTTATTAATCGTATTTTATCTGCTCATGAAAAAGATATATTTGCCAACAGAGGCGATAGCGCTAATTATTTAGCCAAACGTTTTGCCGCTAAAGAAGCTTTTGCTAAAGCATTGGGTACTGGTATTGGTAGAATTGTTAGCTTTCAAGATTTAACTATTCGTAGTAATGAAGAGGGCAAACCTTACTTTATTCCTAGTGAAAAATTACGACTTTATCTAGTAGATAAAAATATCAAAAAAGCTCATTTAAGTTTATCTGACGAAAAGAAAAATGCAATCGCTTTTGTAGTTCTTGAATTAGCTTAAATTTTTATTTTATTTAAATTAATTTGCATATACAAAACTATTTTTGATAACAACAAAGATAATTGACGCTAATATCATCACCTAATTTATAAATTTTAGTAATAGGATTATAATTTAAGCCAATCATATCAATCATAGTTAAGTTTGATTTACGAGCCCATTTGTCAAGTTCGCTAGGTTTTATAAATTTATCCCAATCGTGAGTGCCTTTAGGTAGCAAGTTAAGAATATATTCAGCGCCAATAATAGCAAATAAGTATGATTTTGGATTACGATTTATAGTTGATAAAAATACCTTGCCTTTGGCTTTAACTAAATTAGAGCAAGATTGAATTGTAGAGCTAGGATAGGGCACATGCTCTAACATTTCAAGACAAGTTATTACATCAAATTTAAGCTTGTTGGTTTTTGCAAATTCTTCTACTGTAGTTTTTTGATAATTAATATCTAATCCAGATTTAGACAAATGTGCTTTAGCTACCTCAATACTAGTATCAGAAGCATCAATGCCAGTTACTTGAGCTCCTTCTAAGGCTAAAGATTCTGTTAAAATTCCACCGCCACAACCTATATCAAGGATTTTTTTATTTTCAAGAACTCCATTACATTTTTCTTTAATATATCCCAAACGAAGAGGATTAATATCATGTAGCGGTTTAAACTTAGAATTTTTATCCCACCAATGAGAGGCTAAATCAGAAAATTTATTAACCTCATCAGTATCTACATTATTCATAATTCTTTTACTTTTGCCAAAACTTCTTTAACATGTCCTTTTACTTTTACATTATCCCAGCTTTTTATTATATTACCATTAGGATCGATTAAAAAAGTAGAACGAACAATCCCCATATATTCACGACCCATAAATTTTTTAAGTTTATAAACATCAAATAATTTACACAATTCGCAATCAACGTCAGCTATTAATTCAAATAGAAAATTTTGCTTAGCTTTAAATTTTTCGTGCTTGGTTAAATCATCTTTTGATACTCCATAAATAATTGTATTATTATCTAAAAAATCCTGATGATTATCTCTAAAGTCTTGTCCTTCTAATGTACATCCTGGAGTTGCATCTTTAGGATAAAAATATAAAACTATATTTTTGCCATTTTTATCTGGAATATCAACTGTTAAATTATTAGTGGCTTTACAGGTAATTGGGTTAACTTTATTCATTTGCTATATAATTGTCTGGTTAAAATATTATTTTATCATATGAAAAACATTCGTAATTTCTCAATTATTGCTCATATTGATCATGGCAAATCTACTATTGCAGATAGATTTATTCAATATTGTGGCGGTTTAAGTGTTAGAGAAATGTCATCTCAAGTACTAGATTCAATGGATATTGAACGCGAACGAGGCATTACTATTAAAGCTCAAAGCGTAACTCTTGACTATAAAGCAAAAAATGGAAAAAAATATCAATTAAACTTTATTGATACTCCAGGACATGTAGATTTTTCTTATGAAGTATCACGCTCTTTAGCTGCTTGTGAAGGCGCTCTTTTAATTGTTGATGCTTCTCAAGGAGTAGAAGCTCAAACTGTATCTAATTGTTATACTGCAATTGACTATGGACTAGAAGTTTTGCCAGTTTTAAATAAAATTGATTTAGCAGCAGCCGAGCCAGAAAGAGTTATAAGTGAAATCGAAGATGTTATAGGAATAGAGGCACAAGATTGCGTTCATGCTAGCGCTAAATCAGGTATTGGAATAGAAGATATTTTAGAACAAATTGTTGCTAAAATTCCAGAACCAAAAGGAGATATTAACGCAAAAACTAAAGCGCTTATAATTGATTCTTGGTTTGATAATTATTTAGGAGTAGTATCTTTAATACGAGTAATAGATGGAGAAATTAAAATCAAAGATAAGATTAAAATTTTTTCAAATCAAAATGAGCATTTAGTAGATGAAGTTGGGATATTTACTCCAAAACGAACTAAAACTAATAGCTTAAAAGCAGGAGAAGTTGGTTATTTAATAGCAAATATTAAAAATATTGATGGGTCTCCAGTAGGCGATACCATAATGAATAGTAAAAATCCAATATCACAGCCATTGAAGGACTTTAAACATGTACAGCCTAGAGTTTTTGCTGGTATTTTTCCTATTTTAGGTGAAGATTATGAAAAATTTCGTGATGCTCTTGCAAAATTAAAACTAAATGACTCAGCTCTTGAATATCAGCCAGAAAATTCTGACGCCTTAGGATTTGGCTTTAGAATTGGATTTTTAGGCATGTTACATATGGAAATTATCCAAGAAAGACTAGAAAGGGAATATGGAATAGATTTAATTACTACAGCACCTACTGTTATTTATCAAATTTTAGATAATAAAGGCAAAATACATAAAATAGATAGTCCATCAAAACTACCATCACCTCAAAGCATTGTAGAATTTAGAGAGCCAATTATTACTGCAACTATATTAGTAACTGCTGAATATGTTGGCGCTGTAATTAGTTTATGTATAGAAAAAAGAGGGGTACAAAAAAATATTCAATATATGGGAAGACAAGTATCTTTAATATATGAATTACCGCTTAATGAAGTAGTATTATATTTTTTTGATAAACTTAAAAGCATCTCCAGAGGTTTTGCTTCAATAGACTATCAATTTGAACGCTATCAAAAATCAGATCTTATTCGTCTTGATATTATGATTAATCAAACTAAAGTAGATGCATTAGCTTTAATTATTCATCGAGAAGATTCAATTCGTAAAGGTAGAGAACTAGCAGATAAAATGAAAGAATTAATTCCAAGACAAATGTTTGATGTTGCAATTCAAGCTTGCATTGGTTCTAAAATTATTTCTAGATCTAATATTAGGGCATTAAGAAAAAATGTAACAGCTAAATGTTACGGAGGGGATATTACTCGTAAACGCAAATTACTAGAAAAACAAAAAAAGGGTAAAAAAAGGATGCGTTCTGTAGGTAAAGTAGATATTCCGCAAGAGGCATTTTTAGCGGTTTTACATATTGATAAATAGTTTTTAGATTTAATAATTTTTCAAATTTACTTAATTATATAACTTGATTTTTTATTTTTTGTCTATAACTATTTATTCTAGATAATTTTAAGTTAATAAATAAAACATAAGGAATAAAAAAATGAGCGAAAAATCAACCCATGCCTTTCAAGCAGAGGTATCTCAATTATTAGATTTAATGATTAATTCTTTATATTCAAATAAAGAAATATTTTTGCGAGAATTAATATCTAACTCTTCTGATGCTATTGATAAACTTAAATTTGAAGCATTATCTAATGATAAATTAGTAGAAGGTAAAGAAGAATTAAAAATCCATATTGATTTTGATAAAAAAGCAAAAACTATTACTATTACAGATAATGGGATAGGGATGACAGAAAAAGAAGTCAATCAAAATATTGGCACTATAGCTAATTCTGGCACTAAAAAGTTTTTAAAAAAATTAGATAAAGACCAAGCTCAAAAATCTAATCTAATAGGACAATTCGGAGTAGGGTTTTACTCAAGTTTTATTGTTGCTGACAAAGTTAGTTTGGTAACTAGAAAAGCCGGTTCTAAAAATAAAAAAGGAATTAAATGGACTTCAACAGGTAAGGGTAAATATTCAATAGAAACCGTTGATTGCCCTGATTTTGGAACAACTATTACTTTATACCTTAAAAAAGATGAAGAAGAATTTTTAGATAATCATCGTTTAAGAGCAATAATTACAAAATATTCAGATCATATAACAGCACCAATTATGATGACTAAAGTATCAACTAAAGAAGATGAAGATGATGTGATTGAATATGATACAGTTAATAAAGCTAATGCTTTTTGGGCACAAGATAAAACTAGTATTAAAAAAGAAGATTATGACGAATTTTATAAATCACTAACTTATGATTTTGAAAAACCTTTAGTTACCATACATTCTAAAGTAGAAGGTAAATTAGATTATACATTATTATTATATATCCCTTCTAAAGCTCCTTTTGACATGTGGGAACCAAAAAGAAAAGGCGGAATAAAACTATACGCTAAACGCGTCTTCATAATGGAAAATAACGAAAAGCTAATGCCGCTTTATCTGCGTTTTGTTAAAGGCGTAATTGATTCTGCTGATTTATCTCTTAATGTCTCGCGTGAAATTTTACAAAGCAATAAAGTAATTGAAGCAATACGCAAAGCTTCAATTAGTAAAATTTTAAAAGAATTAGAAAAAATGAAAAAAAATAAGCCTGAAGATTATGCAAAATTCTGGAAAGAATTTGGTACTGTTATGAAAGAGGGCGTAGTTGAAGATTTTACTAATAAAGACAAAATATCTAATTTATTACTTTTTAATACCACTAAATCTAAAAATGAAAATCAAACTGTATCTTTGGAAGATTATGTTGCAAGAATGAAAAAATCGCAAAAACATATATACTATGTTACTGCTGAATCTTATGCTGCTGCTAGCGGCTCTCCTCATTTAGAAATATTTAAACAAAAAGATATTGAAGTTCTTTTATTATCAGAGCGTGTTGATGAATGGCTAGTTAGTCATTTTAAAGAATTTAAAGACAAAACCTTAAAATCTATATCAAAAGGCGAATTAGAAGGATTAGATTCAAAAGAAGAAAAAGAAGAAAAAGAAAAAACCGCTAAAAGTTTTGAAAAGACTCTTGAGCAAATACAAAAAATTCTTGATAAACAAGTTAAAGAAGTTAGAATATCTAATCGCTTGAGTGAATCGCCTTCTTGCTTGATAGCAGATGAAAATGAAATGGGTAGTAATATGGAAAGAATTATGAAATCATTAGGACAAGAAATTCCTGATACTAAACCTATTTTAGAAATTAATCCAAATCATGTGCTAGTTAAAAAATTAAAAGTAAAAATTGATAAAGATTTAGTTATGATTTTATTTGAGCAAGCAATATTAAACGAAGGCGGACAACTTAAAAATCCAGCAGAATTTGTTAAAAGAATTAATGCACTTATAAGTAAATAAAAATTTATTTACTAAAAGGAGTAATATTTTTTAGTATTCCTCTTAAAATTGCGACCTCATCTTTTTCTGGTTTTGCTTTATTAAAAAAATTGCGCAGTCGTCTCATTAATATTTGTTTTGATCTTTTATTATCAAAATAATTTATGCTTTCAAGCGCTTGATAAAGATGAGAATAAAAATTTTCTAATTCATCAAAATTAGCTAATTCTTTACTATTGCTTTCAAAGGTAAATTTTTTATCATAAATATAATTTTGATAAGCAAAAATTTGAACAGCAGCAGCTAAATTAAGTGAAGAATAATTATCACTACTTGGGATTGTCATAATCATATTACAAAGATCTAGTTCTTCATTTGTCAATCCAGAACTTTCAGTACCAAATACTACAGCGACTTTTTGCGCATTAACTGCAGTAATCTCTCTTATTTTTTGGCATGTTTTAACTACATCTAATTGCTCTAATTTAATATTTCTTTTTCTAACGCTAGTGCCAATTATAAAATGAGTGCCTTGTAAAGATTCTGCGAATGTTTTACAAACAATAGATTTTTCTAATATATCATCTGCATTACTAGCACGAGCAGTAGCTGTTGCTGAAGGATAATTTTTTGGATTTACTAAATATAAATTTGATAAATCCATATTTTTCATAGCACGAGCACTAGCTCCAATATTTCCTGGATCAGTAGTATTGACCATAACTATTCTAATCTTATCAAAAAACTGTATATTTTTTTCATTCATTATATTTTTTACTCTGTTGGTATAATAGCCTACCATGTTACCAATAGATCCCACACTTAATATTGCTATTAAAGCTGCCCGTAAAGCTGGTGATATTATTTTTAGATATCATAATCAAATAAAATATTTAAATATTGAAAATAAAGCCAATAATGATTTTGTTTCCCAAGTAGATAAAATGGCAGAAGATGTTATTATAGAAGAATTAAAGTATGCATTTCCAGAACATTCTATTTTAGGAGAAGAAAATGGAAAGATTTCGGCTGATGAAAATTTTTTATGGATTATTGATCCGCTTGATGGAACTACTAATTATTTACATGGATTCCCTCAATACGCAGTTTCAATTGCCTTATATGAAAAACTTCAGGCATCTCAAGCTGTAGTTTATGATCCATTTAAACAAGAATTATTTATTGCATCTAAAGGCAAGGGCGCTTATCTTAATGAAAAAAGATTGCGTGTAACTAATACTAATGGTTTTGAAAATACCCTTATAGGTACTGGATTTCCATTTAAAAGCCCACAATTTTTAGCAACATATTTAGATATTTTTAAAGATATTCATCCACAAGTAGCTGGTATTCGTCGTGCTGGCTCTGCTGCTCTTGATTTAGCTTATTTAGCAGCTGGAAGATTAGATGGATTCTGGGAATTTAAACTAAATATTTGGGATATTGCTGCAGGTTCGCTTTTAGTTAAAGAAGCTGGAGGTTTTATTGGTGATTTTTTAGGTACAGAAAAATATTTAAAAAATGGCAATGTAGTGGCTGGCAATGAAAGTGTTTATAAGGCAATCTTAAAAACTATTAAGCCATATACATGAAAAATAAAATATTTATAACTTCTATATTATTAATAATTTTAGGAGTAATTTTTGTATTTATAGAAAATACTTTTTATCAGTATTTAGATGAAGAAGGTTTTTTACATGAAAGCCTATTTTTACCACTTGGTATTTTTAGTTTAATAATAGGTATTATATTTTTTATACTATATTGTTGTATTAAATCATATAAAAGATTTTTTAAACAAGTGTAAGTTGCTCTCCATTTAGATTTTTACTAGCCTTACTCATTAAATATACTACAGACTTACTTTTGTATTCTGGTGGAGGATTATTATTAATATTTTCAGTTGGATAAACAGAACTTCTCATTTTGGTTCTCATAGGGCCAGGATCAAAAGAATTAATTCTTATATTAGTGTTTTCTAATTCTTCTGATAAAATTTTACTTAAACTTTCAATAGCAAATTTACTAACAGAATATCCTCCCCAATATGCTTTAGCATTTCTGCCAACATCTGAAGATAAAAATAATATTCTAGCATCTGATGATTTTTTTAATACAGGCATTAAAAATTGAGTTAACATAAATGGTGCATTTAAATTTATTTGTAATATTGAATACCATAATTTAAGATCATACTGCTCAATTGGCATTAATGAGCCTACAATACTTGCATTATGAATAAGTCCATCTAGTTTACTAAAATGATTTAATGTATCTTTTGCTAATTGAGCATAATGTTCTGGTGTTGCTCCTTCTAGGTCTAAAGGGTAAAGAATAGGCTCTTGGTAATTAAGCTTGACAACTTTGTCGTAAGTATCTTCAAGAGAGCCAAGATCACGCCCTAACATAATTACTGTAGCTCCAGCTTTAGCTAAATCAATAGTTATAGCTCTACCAAAGCCTCTATTAGCTCCAGTTACCAAAATTATCTTTTCTTTTAATTCATCTTTGGTAAATTTATAATCATTACTAATTTTCATTTATTTGTTTTCTAGTTGTTACCCCTAATTCTTTAATTTTTCCAGCTATATTAAATACATTACCCTTACCTTGATTAAGGCGATTTTTAGCATCATTATAGCTATTTGTTGCTTTTTCTAAATGGTTATTTATAGAGTCCAAAGATTCAACAAATCCTGCTAATTTATCATACATAGCGCCAGCTAAACGAGAAATCTCTTCTGTATTTTTATTTTGTTTTTCGTTTTTCCAAATATGATGTACAGTTTTAAGGCTTATAATTAAAGTAGATGGCGAGACTAAAGCTACATTTTTATTTAAAGCATCGCTAAATAAATCAGATTGTTTTTCTAAAACTAACAAAAGTGATGCCTCAATTGGAAAAAATACAAAAATAAAATCAAGAGTATTTACATTATCTAAATTTTCATACTCTTTAAGACTTATATTTTTTACATGTTTTTTAATAGAGTCTATATGCTCTTTTAAATACTTTTCTTCATTAGTTTCAATGTACTTTCTATATGCAACTAAAGATACTTTAGCATCAATTACAATATCTTTGCCATCAGGTAAATGCAAAATAATATCAGGCTTAAATCGATTACCATCATCATTTTTTAAGGTTTTTTGTACTTCATATTCTTGATCTTTTTTTAATCCAGAGCCTTGTAAAATTTTTTCTAAAACCATCTCACCCCAATCGCCTTGATGTTTATTATCATAAGTTAATGCATTGGTTAATTTTTCAGCTTCTTTTACCGTCTTTTCATTAGCACTTGCAAGGTTTTTTATTTGCTCTTTTAATTCAATACTATCATTAAACTGATCTTTTCTAAGTACCTCTAAACGCTCTTTGAACTCTTTTATTTGTCTTTCTAATGGATTTAATGTCTCTAAATTTTTTGTATTTAACTCTTGTTTATTTTGATTTAAAATTTGATCAGCAAGAATTTTGAAATTTGACTCCATTTCTTGTTTTGAATTATTAATAAATTTTATTTCTTGCTCATTTGTAGTAATTTTTGTTTCTAGTTTAAAATTTATTTTTGTTAATTCATTATTTTTTTCATATTGTTTTTTTAGTTTATTAAGCATTAAAAAATAAACTAAGATAACACCAATAAGAAATCCTACAATAGCAATCATAAAATCCATTTTTCTAGCTCCTTTGAATTGTTTATTAAATAATCATATCCCCAATTTTTTGTTACTTTTCCATAACCATAACTTACGGCAATAGTTTTAATATTTGCATTTTTACCAGCTAATATATCAATTTTATCATCGCCAATAAATATGCAATTTTGAGGCAAAGTATCTAGTATTTTACAGGCATAAAGCAATGGTTCAGGACTTGGTTTTTTAAACTTTAAAGTATCACCACAAACTAAAACATTAGGTTTTAATTTTAATTTTTTTAATAACAAACGAGTTAAATTTTCTGATTTATTAGTAACAATTCCCCATAATTTATTTTGTTGATTAATGATTTGTAAAATGTAATTAATGCCGTCGAAAACTTTTGAATTTTTAGTAATATTTTTTTCATATATTACTAAAGCTTTTTTACATAATTCATCAAAGTTAGGATTATTTTCATCTATTTCAAATCCAAATTTGATAATTTCCTTAAGCCCATTAGATATTATAGGTTTAATTTCTTTATAAGGTTTTTCTTTTAAATTATTAGCTTTTAATAAAAAATTTAATGTATAAGCTATATCTGGAGCAGTATCTACTAAAGTACCATCTAAATCGAATAATATTGCATTAATTTTCATATAAAACTATTAAAATTAATTATTTAATTATACATTTTGTATTTATGATGTTGTTTTTAAAATCTTTATTATTTTTTATAGGTTCTTTTATTGTATTAGTCGTTGTCGCTATTGGATCTTTTTTTACTTTGCCCTTATCATATAATAATCGCTATGCTTGGATATCTAAATGGGCAAAATTTAATATTTGGTGGCTTAGAATTAGCTGTAATTTAAAAACTAACATTATAGGCAAGCAAAATATACCTAAATCTACTTCAGTTATTATTTCTAATCATCAATCTGCTTGGGATGTATTTATTTTTCAAACAATATTTCCGCCACAAACATGGGTATTAAAAAAAGAATTATTATTTATCCCTATTTTTGGTTGGGGATTAGCGATGTTAAGACCAGTTACTATTAATAGAAAAGAAAAATTAAAAGCAATTAAAAAAGTAATAAAACAAGGATCTGCTATCATTAAAAAAGGTATTTTTCTTATTATATTTCCTGAAGGTACCAGACGTCCTTATGGAAAATTAGGCAAATATCAAAACGGAGGTGTATCTATCGCAAAAAAAGCAAAATGTGGGATAACTCCTATTTATCATAATTCTGGTAAATTTTGGCCTAATGGTAAGTTTATCAAAAAACCTGGCACAATTACATTAGTTATTGGTAAGACTATTATTGTTGATAATCAAAGCCCAACAGAATTAAACGCTCAAATTATAAAATGGACAGAACAACAACAACAAAAATTTAACTAAAAGGAAATTTATTATTTGATTTTAGATTATTCATTTTAGCAATATCTGGCATATTTCCTTCTGTCGACATTTTTGCCATCATTTTTTTCATTTTACTGCCACCCATTTTTTTCATTTGTTTTTGCATTTTTTCAAATTGTTTAATTGTTTTATTAACATCATTAATGCTAGAACCAGATCCATTTGCAATACGCATTTTGCGAGAGCCTTTAATTAATTTAACATAAGTTCTTTCTTTATGGGTCATTGAGTCTATAGTTGCAATTATTTTTTTACTTTGGATGCTATTTATCATTTTGCTTTTAACATTATTAGCAATATTATTCATACCCGGTAATTTATCTATTAAAGCCTCCATTCCGCCCATTTTTTCCATTTGTAATATTTGCTCGCGCATATCAGATAAATCAAATCTACCTGATATTATTTTTTTAGCAGATTTCTGTGCTTTTTTATGATCAACTTTTCGTGAAATTTCTTCAACTAATGAAAGAACATCTCCCATGCCAAGCAAACGAGAAACTAAACGTTTAGGATGAAATTCTTCTAGCGCATCAATTTTTTCACCATTACATAAAAATTTAATAGGTTTACCAGTTATGTATTTAACAGAAAGTGCAGCACCTCCTCTAGCATCACCATCAGTTTTAGTAAGAATTATTCCAGTTAAATCTAAATTACTAGCAAATACTTTAGCAGTATGTGCTGCATCTTGACCAGTCATTGAATCAACTACAAATAAAGTTTCAATTGGATTAGCTTTATTTTGTAAAGTTTTAATTTCTTTCATCATTTGCTCATCAATATGCAAACGACCAGCGGTATCTATTAAAAGAATATCAAAAAACTTTTTTTGTGCATATTTTTTGGCATTAGCTACAATTTTTTCTGGTTTGCTATTTGTTTCAGATGGGAAAAAATCTATTTTGGCTTGTTCAGCTAATAAGCGTAATTGCTCAATTGCAGCTGGACGATATATGTCAGCGCTTACAACTAGTACTTTTTTCTTTTGTCTTGTTTTTAAATAATTCGCTAATTTTGCAATAGTAGTTGTTTTGCCAGCACCTTGTAATCCAGCAACCATAATTATTGCAGGTGATTGGGTTTTTAAATTTAAAGGCTCATTTTCTTTGCCAATAACATTTGTCATTTCAGTTTCAACTAATTTGATAAATGTTTGTGATGGAGTTAAGCCTTCTCCTACTTTTAATCCTATTGCTTTAGTGCTAACTTCTGCTAAAAATGCCTTAACTACATCAAAAGCAACATCAGCTTCAAGTAATGCTAAACGCACTTTTTCAATAGCATCTTTAATATTAGATTCAGATAATTTTTTCTTGCCTTGTAAAGCTTTAAAACTATCTTGTAAACGATTAGCTAAATTATCAAACATTATTAAAATAAGTAGTAAAATTTAATATTATAATTTAAATTAATCACAAATAAGAATGTTATTACCC
>CAKMYR010000003.1 GCA_929200175.1 uncultured Gammaproteobacteria bacterium | reverse complement strand
CTACAATAGCTACTGATAAATTTGTAAAAGTTTTTTTATATTGATAGATAGTTAGCATATCTAATAAAGCTTGAGTTGGATGGGCATTAACACCATCTCCAGCATTTAAAATAGCTATATTATTATTAATATTATTAGCAACATAATGAGGTAGTCCATTTTGTTTGTGTCTAATAACAAACATATCTATTTGCATTGCCTGTAATGTATACATTGTATCAAGCAAAGATTCTTTTTTCTTGGTTGCAGAATTAGCTAAATCAACATTAATAACATTAGCACTACTTCTTTTTGCAGCAATTTCAAAGGTATTTCTAGTACGGGTTGATGGCTCAAAAAATAGATTAGCTATCGACATACCTTTTAATGCTTTTGATTTTTTTAGATTGCCTTTGTTATCAATAAAGGTATTGGCAAAATGAATAATATTGGTTAATTGTTTTTTTGAAAGACCTTGTAATCCTAATAAATGAATTAATTCGCCATTTTTATTTAGTTGGATATTATTATTTATTGAATAATTTTTCATTTAACCAAGTTTGCAATATTAATTGTGAAGATTGCTTATCAACTACAGAGCGATCTGCATTTGTGTGATGATGATTATATTTTAATTGTTTTTTAGCGTCAAACGATGATAAATATTCATCTATAAATTCAGTTTTAATGTTATATCTTTTAGTTAGTTGTTTAGCAAATGATTTAGCTATAAAAGTCATTTTTTGTGGTTGATAATTTTTATCCAAAGCTAAGCCTACAATAAATAAGCTTATATTATTAGCATGTATAATTTTGTCAAAATCATCCCAATTAATAGCTCCATTTTTATGATTATTTATAGTTTTTATTCCAATAGCTTTATTGGTTAAGCTATTTGCTATTGCAATACCAGTTTTTTTAGTGCCTACATCAAACCCTAAGTAAGTCTTAACATCCATTATTGTTCCAAATTTTTAAATCTTTGTAATAATTCATAACCTACATAGCCATCAACTGGCAAATTATTATTTTTTTGATAAGATCTAGTTGCGCCACGAGTTTTTGGGCCTGATATGCCATCTGGCTCGCCAGAGTCAAATCCTAGATGATTAAGCTTAGTTTGGATAAAAAGAACATCTTCTTTACTTAAAGATGGTTCAATTATAGGCTTGGAGGTTAATTTAACTGAATTAATTAAAATATCAGATAAATATCCAACTGATAATGCATATAAAATTGAATTATTCCATTTTAAAATAGTGTGAAAATTGTTATATACTAAAAAAGCAGGCCCTTTATGTCCCATTGGCATTAGTAATGAGGCTTTTATTTCTGATTTTGGTAGATCTTCGCCTTTTGCATTTTTTATGCCTATAAGACTCCACTCATTAATAGATTTTTTAATTTTTAAACCAGATAATTTATAGTCAAATTTTTTTGGTATTGTTACTTCTCTTCCCCAACGTTCTCCTTTATTCCAGCCAATAGATAGTAAAAAATTAGAAGCACTAGCAAAAATATCTTCTTTGTTATTCCATAAATCTATTTTATTGTCGTTATTTTTATCAATACCATATTGCATGATATTGCTAGGTAAAAATTGCATACTGCCTAATGCTCCAGCCCATGAGCCTTTTACTTCAAGCGGTATTTTCCCTTCGTCAATTAGTTTTAATAAGATTATTAATTCATTAAAGAAAAATTCACTTCTACGCTGATTAAAACTAAGAGTTACTAAAGATCTAATTGCATTTAAGTTGCCAAAATTTCTGCTGTAATTAGTTTCTAAGCCCCAAAAAGCTACTAAAATGGCAGGATTAACGCCGTATTCATCAAATATTTTTTTTAGTATTTCTTTGTTTTCTAGCCAGGCCTCTTTACCTTTTGTTATGCGATAATCATTTACTCTTGAATTTGTGTAACTCCAGAAATTAAGAATAAATTCAGCTTGGTTGAGAAAGTTTTCTAATACTTTTTCATCTATAACTATATTATTTAAGGCTTCATCTATTGTTTTTTCAGATATTCCTTTACTTAAGGCTTCGGTTCTTATTTTTAGTAATAAATCATTGAAACTTGGTTGTAAATTTAATACTTTGGTATTATTTGCATGCAAAGAAAATAACGCTGTAAATAATAAACACAATATAAATTTTAGCATGTATACGATTATAGCTTTTAAAGTAGTTTTAATATTAATATTTTCAATTTTTCAAGATTATAGTGAAAAGTCTTATTATATTAAAGGAAAAACTATGGGGACAAATTATTCTATTCAAACTATTGATATTAAACTTGAAAAATTAGATATTGAGAATAGACTTCTTAAAATAAATAGTATATTTTCCAATTGGGATAAAAATTCAGAGATATCAAAACTTAACAATGCGCCTATAAATGAATGGATAGATATTTCAGATGATATGTTTTTTGTTTTGCATAATTCAAAGCAAATTTACAAACAAACAAAAGGTTTTTTTGATCCTGGTATTGGTAGATTAATTGATATATGGGGCTTTGGTAGTAATAAAGTAAATGATAAGCCGAATAAAAACCAAATAATAAAATCCTTAGAGTTGTCTTCGATTAAAAACTTGCAATTAGCAGATAAAAAAGTGAGAAAATTAAAAGATATACATATAAATTTATCAGCTATTGCTAAAGGTTATGCTGTTGATGAAATTGTGAAATTTTTATTAAAAAAAGGAGTAAATAAGTTTATAGTAGAGATTGGAGGTGAGGTTGCAGCTTATGGCAAAGACTGGAAAATTGGAGTTGAATTTTTAAATTTTGGCAATCCAATCAATATAAATTTAAAAAATAAGACCATAGCTACTTCGGGTGATTATCGTAATTATTTTATTTGGGATGGTAAAAAGTATGCGCACATACTAAATCCAAATAATGGATTACCAGCAAAAACAGATTTATCTTCTGTAAGTGTTATTCATAATAGTAATATGCTTGCAGATGCTTATGCTACAGCTATTTTAGCTATGGGGTATCAAAAAGCTGCTATTTTAGCTAAAAGATTAAATTTATCTGTATTATTTATATTGGACGAAAAAAATCATTTTAAAGTATTAAAGATTAATTTATGAAACCACTTGCAGAAATTTTAAGACCACAAAACTTAGATGATTTTTTTGGTCAATCCGAGCTTTTAAATAACAATCATCCTCTTAAACAGGCTATTGTAAATAATAAATTACATTCAATGATTTTATGGGGTCCTCCTGGTACTGGCAAAACAACATTAGCAAGGATTATTGCAAGTCAAGTAAATGGATATTTTGCATATATGAATACTGCTTTAGAGGGTATAAAAGAGTTTAGAATTATTATTGAAAAAGCTAAAAAATTTCAAACCTCTGGACAACAAACTGTCTTATTTATAGATGAAATTCATGGTTTTAATAAAACTCAACAAGATGCTTTTTTACCATATATGGAGTCTGGTTTAATAACTGTAATAGGGGCTACTACCCAAAACCCTTCATTTGAAATAAATGGAGCATTGTTATCACGCTTTAGTATTTATGTATTAAATTCATTAAGTGTTTTAGAACTAGAAAAAATCCTAGATAAAGCCTTAGATTATAAGAATATAAAGATTAAAGATAAAAATATTAAATTACAAATAATAAATACTAGTAATGGTGATGCTAGAAGGTTAATAAATATCGTAGAGCAAATAGCACTGGTTAATTTAAAAGTAGTTAGTTTAGCTAATATTAAAAAAATATTACAAGAAAAACTTAGTGTTTTTGATAAAGGGGGAGATATTTTTTACCAACAACTTTCGGCTTTTCATAAATCAGTAAGAGGCTCTTCTCCAGACGGGGCTTTATATTGGATGGCAAGAATGTTATTAGGAGGCTGTGATATTAAAGTTATTGCTAGAAGATTGCTCGCTATTGCTTCAGAAGATATTGGTAATGCTGACCCTAGAGCTTTAGAGATTACTTTAAATGCTTGGGATATATTTGAGCGAGTTGGGGCAAAAGAAGGTAATCGTGCTATAGCACAGGCTGCAGTTTATTGTGCAGTGGCACCAAAATCTAATGCAGTTTATAACGCATTTAATAAAGCGATGGAAGATGCTAAAAAGACTTCTCATTTATCAGTGCCGAAACATTTGTGTAATGCTCCTACTGATTTGATGAAAAATTTAGATTATGGAAAAGGTTATATTTATTCGCATAATGAACCAAATGCTTTAGCCAAAGGGCAAAAATATTTCCCTGATGAGTTATCTGAACAACAATATTATTTACCAACAAATCGAGGTTTAGAAATTAAAATAGCTGAAAAACTTAAAATTTTAAGACAAAAAAAATGAATGTAGTTACAACAATTATAATAATTGGATCTGGAGCTACTATTGGCGCTAGTTTGCGTTATTATCTGGGATTATTTATTCAAAATATAACTAATGAATATCTTCCATATGCAACTTTGGCTGTGAATGTTATAGGCTCTTTTTTAGCTGGAATATTAGTAATTGTTTTATTAGAAAAAACAAGTTTGAATGAAACATATAAATTATTTTTATTAGTTGGTTTTGCTGGATCTTTAACTACTATGTCAGCACTTTCATTAGAGTCTTTACAGATGATTAGTTATGGACAATATACTCAGGCTGTAATCAATATTTTATTAAATATAGCGCTTTCTTTATTTTTTATGTTTATTGGTATTACCTTAGCTAAATATACCAAAAGTTTATTTATGTAATCTTATTATTAATTATGTATTTTATTGGCTAATTTATGAGCAATAACATCTAATAATTTACCAGCAATATTTAAATTAAAAATTTTATCTAATTCTCTAATACAAGTGGGGCTAGTAACATTAATTTCGGTGATATAATCTCCAATTACATCAATCCCAACAAAAATTAATTTTTTTGCTTTTAGTGTCGGTGCAATTTGTTCACACAGCCAATAATCTCTTTTACTTAAGGGTTTACCAATTCCTGTAGCTCCAGCAGCTAAATTACCCTTAAAATTGTTTTTAGAAGGTATTCTAGCTAAGGCATAATCAATAGGGTTACCATCAATAAGTAAAATTCTTTTATCGCCTTTTTTGATATCAGTCAAAAATTGTTGAGTTATAATTTGATTTTTACCATTTTTAGTTAAATAATTTATAATATCATCTGTTTTATCATCATTATATTCTAGCTTAAAAATATCTTTGCCTCCCATTCCATCTAATGGCTTTACTATGGCAATTTTTTGTTTTTTAATAAATTCTTTAATTTGTTCTTTATTGGTACTTACTAAACTTTTAGGAATACAATTAGGGAAATTAATGGCAAATAATTTTTCATTAGCATCTCTTAGAGAGCTTGGTTTATTAACTACTAACACTCCGTTATTTTCAGCTTGCTCTAAAAGATAGGTAGTGTAGATATAGTTCATATTAAAAGGCGGATCTTTACGCATAAAAATAACATCAAATTTATCTAAGGAAATAACTTTGCTATTTTCTTTTTTAAACCATTTTTTTTTATCTTGATATACTTTTGTTTTACTAACATTTGCAAATACTTGATTATCTGCTATAAACATGTCATTTGTATCAAAAGTATAACAATCCCAAGCTCTTGATTGAGCTTCTAACATCATAGCTAGTGAAGAATCTTTTTCTGGTTTGATATTTTTAATGTCATCCATTAAAAAACCAACTTTAATTAATTTCATAATTCTAAGCAATTATATAATTCTTTTAAGTTAATTATGTTTTAAAAACTATTAAACAATTATATAATAAAAGTGTATAATTTCTTTAATTTAGTGCGGGGTGGAGCAGTATGGTAGCTCGTCGGGCTCATAACCCGAAGGTCATGGGTTCAAATCCTATCCCCGCTACCAAGTAAACCCCATTTAGGGGTTTTGTTTTATTTAAATGATGACCAGAATTGTTGAGAAAGTTACTGTTTTAGTTGAGCCAGTTATAAATGATATTGGATATGAGTTGCTGGGGATAGAATATATCTCTAGTTATAGTAAAAATATTTTAAGACTGTATATTGATTCAGTTAAAGGAATTAGTGTTAATGATTGTGAATTGGCATCAAAACAAGTAAGTTCTATTCTTGATGTTGAAAGTTTGATTGATTGTAGATATGATTTAGAAGTTTCATCTCCAGGTATTGCTAGACCATTATTCAAAGTTAAGCATTATCAGCGTTTTTTAGGTTATGATGTTAAGTTAAGATTAGTTAGAGCTTTAGATGGACAAAGAAAATTTAAAGGTACAATATTAAGCATAAGAGAAAAAGATAATATTATTGAATTAGCGACAGAGCTAAAAACAGTAGAGTTGGATTTTAATATGATAGAAAAAGCAAATTTAGTTGCTATTTTTTAGGGAGAATGAGTGAATAATAAAGAATTACTTTTAATGGTTGAATCTATTTCTAATGAGAAAAATATTTCTAAAGAAGATGTATTTAAATCATTAGAAGAGGCGTTAGAGATAGCAACAAAAAAACGTAATAAAATTGACGTTAAAATCAAAATTGATAGAAAGAGTGGCGAAATTACTACATTTAGACGATGGTTGGTTGTTGAAGATGGAGAAAATTTTGTTGACGATGATGGTACTGAATTTAATCCTGAATTACATATTTATCTTAAAGATTCCAATGGAGTTGAAATCGGAGATTTTATTTTTGAACCTATAGAAAATGAACAATTTGGCCGTATTGCTGCTCAAATTGCAAAACAAGTAATTATTCAAAAAGTTCGTGAAGCAGAAAATATAGTAGTAGTAGATGATTATAGTAAGCAGTTAGGTCAAGTAATAAATGCTACTGTAAAACGCGTAGATAGAGGAAATGTTTATGTTGATATAGGCGGAGTTGATGGCATTATATATAAGTTTGATTTAATACCAAATGAGTCAATTCGTAAAAATGATAGGTTAAGAGCTTATATCAAGGATGTAAAGCTAACTCCGCGCAAGGCGCAGATTATATTATCTCGTACCACACCAGAGATGATGATAAAACTATTTGAAATGGAAGTACCAGAAATTTCAGAAGGTGTTATTGAAATTATGGGAGGAAGTAGAGACCCAGGACTTAGATCAAAATTATCAGTAAAAACAAAAGATAGACGCATAGATCCTATAGGTTCATGTATAGGGATGCGTGGTGCTAGAGTACAAGCTGTTTCTAATGAATTAAATGGCGAGCGTATTGATGTAATATTATGGGATCAAGACCCGGCACAGTTTGTAATTAATGCGATAACTCCAGCTAAAGTTAGCTCTATTGTTGTTGATGAAGAAAATAAAATAATGGATATAACAGTAGAAGATGATCAATTAGCATTAGCAATTGGTCGTGGTGGTCAAAATGTTAAATTAGCTTCTCGTTTAACTGGATGGGGACTTAATGTTATATCAGTTAGCGAATCAAATGAAAAACAAAATGTTGAAAACAAAAAAATAAGTTCTAAATTAGCTAAACAGCTAGATATTGATTCAGAAGTGGCGAATGTTTTAATTAATGAAGGTTTTAAAAATATTGACAGTGTTTTAGATGCAGACCCTAAAACATTAGAAAATATAGCAGAGTTTGATGAAAAAACGATAGTTGAATTGCAAGAAAGAGCATCAGATGCAAAATTAGTACAAGCTATGGAAGATGCAGAAACTTATAAATTATTGATGAATGTACAAGGAGTTGATGAAGATTTGGCAAAAGCATTGATAAATGCAGAAATTGCAACTATTGATGATTTAGCTCAGTTATCAACCTATGAGTTATTGGATATTAAAAAGATAGATAATGATCTTGCATCGTCTATTATTATGGCCGCAAGAAAACATGAAAAATGGTTTAATTAATTTATGGCGCATACAGTTAAAACTTTATCTAAAATCTTAAGAAAGACACCTAATGAGGTAATTGAAATACTTTTAAATGCCGGGGTGGATAATAAAAATATTGATTCTGAAATCTCTGCTCAAGAAAGAAAAATTTTAACAAATAATTTATCAAAACGCTTTGATGCATCTGATAAATATGTCTCAAGAAATAATCTTAAATCTAAAACTGGAGCTAATAGTAGTATTAATATACAAATTAAAAAGAAATCTAATGAAGATAATATTTCACAAAAAAACACTCTTGACGAAGAAGAAATAATTAAAGCAAAGTTATCTATAGAATCAGGTAAAGCTGCTTATGAAAAATTATCAAACCAAGAAGCTAAGCGTATTGATTCAATATTAATAAAAAAAGAGCAAGAACAAAAAGAAGAAATTAAAAAAACTATAGAAAAAAAACCAGAAATTATTGAAGATACCGCCAAAGAAACTAAAAAACCTAAACATTTACGCAATAATCAAAAAGAAGAATTAAATACTGAAAACGAAAACATAGAAGAACATCAATTAAATCAAAAGTTTAAATCTGACTTTTCAAAAAAAATTGAAAAAGAGCGTGCACAACATTCTTTTCAAAAGCCAGCTGAAAAAATAGTTCATGAAGTTTTGGTTGCTAGCACCATAAAAATTACTGATTTGGCTCAAAAGATGAAAACTAAAGTTGGAGAGGTATTAAAAACTTTAATGAAAATGGGAGTTGTGTCCAATTTAAATGATGTTATTGATCAAGAGACTGCTCTTTTAGTAGTCGAAGAAATGGGACACAAGGGCATAGCAGGTAAACAAGAAAATATTGAAGATACTCTCCTAGAGCAAGATTATGAGACAGGCGAAAAAATTCCAAGATGTCCTGTATTAACTGTTATGGGGCATGTCGATCACGGAAAAACTTCATTGCTTGATTATATTCGTAAATCAAAAGTTGCAAGCTCTGAATCTGGCGGAATTACTCAACATATATCAGCCTATCAAGTTAAACACAAAGATAGTATTATGACATTTATTGATACTCCCGGTCATGCTGCATTTGAAAAAATGCGCGACAGAAGCGCTAATATAACAGATATTGTTATTTTAGTGGTTGCTGCTGATGATGGGGTAATGCCACAAACTATAGAATCGATTAAATATGCAAAACAAGCAGAAGTGCCTGTTATTGTTGCTATTAATAAAATAGATAAAGAAGGGGTAGCTATAGATAAAATCCAGCAAGAGCTTTCAAGTTATGGCTTAGTTTCCGAAGATTGGGGTGGAGATGTTATTATAGTTGGTGTTTCGGCACATACTGGAGAAGGAATTGATGAATTATTAGAAGCTGTCAACTTAACAACTGAAATATTAGAATTATCAGCACCAGTTGATTCTTCTGTAAAAGGAGTAGTTTTAGAGGCTCGTTTAGATAAAGGACGAGGCAAGGTAGCTACAATTTTAGTACAGTCTGGTACTTTAAAAAAAGGAGATATAATAATTGCAGGCTTTGAATATGGCAAGGTAAAACAAATTACTGATTATACAGGTAAGCCAATTAAAACGGCTACACCATCAATGCCAGTTGAAGTATTAGGATTATCCGGAGTACCTAATGCTGGAGATAAGATTGCAGCTGTTAAGTCTGAACGTAAAGCGCATGAAGTTACTGATTTTAGAAAAACTAAAAATCGTGATAAGGAATTACAAAAGAAAAAAGTTTCGACTACAGATAATTTATTAAAGAAAATGGAAGAAGCAGACATTATTACTGTTAATATACTGCTTAAAACTGATGTTAGAGGCTCTTCACAAGCATTGATTACAGCTTTAGAAAAATTATCAAATGATGAAGTAAAGACAAAGGTAATATTTAGTGGTGTTGGGGATATTAATAATACTGATATTGTGCTTGCCTCGACTGCTAATGCTTTAGTAATAGGCTTTAATGTTAGGACCGATGCAATTGCTCGTAAAACAGCTATTTTTGAAGGATTAGAAATTAAATGCTATTCAATTATTTATGATTTAATAGATGATGTTAAAGCTGTTATTAAAAGTAAGCTTAATCCAATTTTCAGCAAACAAATGATAGGTGCTGCTACTGTAAAAGATATTTTTAATCTACAAAAAATGGGGTGCGTTGCAGGCTGTATTGTTGAAGAAGGAATTATAAAAAAAGGTAAACAACTTCGTATATTGCGTGATAAAAAAATGATTTTTGAAGGTGAACTAGAGTCACTTAGAAGATTTAAAGATGATGTTAATGAAGTTAAATCTGGGACTGAGTGCGGTATTGTTATTGCAAAATATAATGATGTACAAATTGGCGATAGAATAGAAGTATTTGATAGTATTGAAAGTAAAAGAAGCTAAAATTTAGAATATGACACTTAAAACTTCTTATAGAATTGAGCGTATTAGTGAAACAATCCTTCGTGAATTAGTTTTAGTACTTAAGCAAAAAATTAAAGATCCTAGATTGCAAAACCTTGTAATTACAGATGTTATTGTTAGTCGCGATTTAGGTAATGCTAAAGTTTTTTATAACGGAATGGAACATAACAAAAATAGCACACTAAAATTACTTAATAATGTTAGTGGTTTTTTTCGTACTCATTTATCTAAAAATTTAGATTTACATCATGTTCCACGACTTAGATTTGTTTATGACTCTTCTTTAAGCGCTGGTTTAAAAATCGAACAATTATTAAAACGCTAATTTTTTAGTTATTTAATGAGCAAAAATAGAGAAGTTAACGGCGTATTAATATTAGACAAATGTACCGGTTTAAGTTCAAACTTAGTATTGCAGAAAGTTAAGCGTTTATTTTTTGCCAAAAAGGCAGGACATACAGGAACGCTAGATCCTCTTGCTAGTGGTATTTTGCCTATTTGTTTTGGTCAAGCGACAAAAGTTGCTGGCTTTTTATTAAAAGCTGATAAAAGATATTTTGTACGCGCTAAATTAGGACAAACAACTGATACTGGCGATATAGAAGGAAAAATAATTGCAGAAAAAAATCCTAGTAATTTAACTCAAAAAGATATTAAGTCAGTAGTTAATAGTTTTGTTGGTAATATCAAACAAGTACCACCAATGTATTCTGCTTTGAAAAAAAATGGAGTGTCCCTTTATAGTCTTGCTAGAAAAGGAATATCTATTAAAAGAGAGCCTCGTGATATAACAATCTATAAAATTAATTTTATTGATTATCAAGATAATATTTTAACTTTTGATGTTTTTTGTTCAAAAGGCAGTTATATTCGTACTTTAGTAACAGATATAGGAGATAAATTATCCTGTGGAGCACATGTTATTGAGCTTAGAAGAACAGGTTTTGCTCATATAGATATTGCTAATAGTATAAAGTTTAGTAGACTAGAAGAATTAAAAAATAATTACGAAAAATTAGATAAATTAATGCTACCTAGTGATTTTATGCTTGCTAATTTTGACAGTGTTTATCTTAATGAAAGACAATCAAGTAGTATAAAATTTGGAAAAAGTGTGTTTTTAAAAAATAATTGTTTAACTGAAAAAATAAAACTTTTTAATGATAAAAAACAATTTTTAGGAATTGGTGAATGTAAAAATAACGAAATGATAGTACCAAAAAGGTTATTTATATGAATAAATTGATTAAAAATATATGAAAGTATTAATTATTGGTTCTGGAGGAAGAGAGCATGCTATGGCTTGGCAATGTGCTAAATTTGATAGTGTTGAGAAAGTTTTTGTAGCTCCAGGGAATGCTGGTACTGCATTAGAAAAAAAGCTAATTAATATTGACATTGGAGTTGAGGCAATTGATGAGCTTGTTGAATTTGCTAAAAATAAGAAGATAGATTTAACAATAGTAGGACCTGAAGCACCATTAGTAATTGGTATAGTAGATTATTTTCAAGCAAATGGGCTAACTATTTTCGGGCCAACTAAGGCTGCTTCTCAACTTGAAGGCTCAAAATCATTTTGTAAAGATTTTCTTTCCCGTAATAAAATACCAACAGCTACATATAAAATATTTGATAAAAGCGCTCCTGCTATTGAATATATAAAAAATCAATCTTTGCCTATAGTAATTAAAACAGATGGCTTAGCAGCTGGCAAAGGGGTAATAATAGCAAATACACAAAAACAAGCGATAAAGGCTATCAATGATATGCTAGAAGAGAATTATTTTGGGGTTGCTGGTAATAAAATTGTTATCGAAGAGTTTTTGGTGGGAGAAGAATTAAGTTTTATAGCTATGGTTGATGAAAATAATGTTTTACCTATGGCAACTTCACAAGATCACAAAGCTAGAGATAATAATGATAAAGGGCCAAATACTGGCGGAATGGGCGCTTATTCTCCAGTTACAAGTGTTAATAATGAGATATTGCAAAATATAATGAATACTATCATTTATCCTACTGTTGATAAAATGAAAGAACAAGGTATGACTTACACTGGTTTTTTGTATGCAGGACTTATGATAAACAATAAAGGTAAAGCTAAAGTTTTGGAATATAATTGTCGTTTAGGAGATCCTGAAACTCAGCCAATCTTATTAAGATTAAAATCTAATTTAGCAAACTTATGTTTATTAGCTGCTAATAATAAATTAAATGATGCAAATATTAAATGGGATGATAGAGCAGCACTTGGGGTAGTTTTAGCTGCTGATGGCTACCCTGGAGATTATAAAAAAGACCAACAAATAACACTGCCAGATGATACTGAAAATACAAAGATTTTTCATGCCGGAACTAAATTAGTAAATAATAAGATATTATCAAACGGAGGTAGAGTTTTGTGCGCCACTGCTTTAGGAAAAGATGTTAAGTCAGCTAAAGATAATGCTTATAAATTAGTTAATAAAATAGATTGGCAAGGCTGTTATTATAGAGATGATATTGGGTTTAAGGCAATTAAGCCTAATACAGAAGATTAATTTTTTGTTAAATTATTTTTTAATAAAAATATATTTTTACTACTATTTAATTAAATATTAAAAATGATTATCGTTGGCATTGATGAAGCAGGTCGCGGAGCTTTGGTTGGTAACGTGGTAGCCTCTGCTGTTATTTTGCCCAAAGATTTTTATTTAGCAGGGTTAACTGATTCTAAAAAATTAAATGCAACTAAAAGAGAGTATTTATATAAAGTTATCAGCCAAAAATGTAAATGGGCTATAGGTGAAGCAACTAATATTGAAATTGATAAAATAAATATACTACAAGCTAGTTTATTGGCGATGGAAAGAGCTGTTAAAAATTTAAATACCAGATATGATAATGCATTGGTAGATGGCATTCACTGCCCTAATATAAATAATTGCAAAGCTATTGTCAAAGGAGATTTAACCGAGCCAGTTATTTCAGCTGCTTCTATTGTGGCTAAGGTAACTCGTGATAAACAAATGTTACTACTTGACAAAACATACCCAGAATATAATTTTTCTAAGCATAAAGGTTATGCTACAAAAAATCATATTAAAGCTATATCAGATTTTGGATATACAAAATTTCATCGTAAATCTTTTGCCCCAATTAAAGACTTTAAATCAAGATGAATTTATTTTTCTAAATCTTCAAGTTGTTTTTGAATATCAGCTTTTTGAGCTTCGAGTATTAATTTTCTTTTTTCAATTTTTTCTTGCCTTTCTTTTTCAGCTTGTTTTTTTCTTTCTTGCTCAATTTCTGATTTAGGTCTATGTTTTAAATATTCAAATAATTTAACTATTTTTTTCACGCCTTTGACTGTAGAAACAATTTCTGTTGCTTGATCAGCTTCTGATTTAAGTACTGCCCCCATTAAATAAACATTTTTATCTTTTGTTGTAACTAGCACATGGACAGGATTAAATTCTTTTTTCTTGCCAAATCTTGATTCAATTTGAAAGGTAATAAAGGAATCTTTAGAGCGATTAATTAAACTAATCTTAGGTCCTACTTGCAGTTCATTGTAAATCTTTTTAGCTCCACTAGATTTTACTTTGTCATCAACATAGATAAGCAGTTCATCATTAGGCACTTTCCCTGCTATTAGTACATTTTTGTTATAAACCATAAATGCAATATTGGTATTTTTTAATTTTTCATCTTCTTTTATTGATTTTTCAAGCGCGAATTTAAGTTTTTTATCATCTATTATTTCACCAGAACTACGACGATCACCATCATCATTTAGTACAGAGCTAGTAAGTGATACACTTTCTGTAATAGAGCAGCCACTTAATACGATAGCAATAGTTATTATTAATAAGTTAAACTTATTTATGAAAAAGCATTTTTTATCCATTTTATTTTAGGTTTTTTTAAATTAGATTCAATCCCGATTATATCAAATCTTACTGCTAAACTTTGATATTTTTTATTTTTTAGGATATAAAAATTAGCGGTACGAATAATTTTATTTTGTTTATTTTTATTGACTGTTTCAATAGATTCAATCAATTCATTATCTTTTCGATAACGAACTTCGACAAAAACCAATGTTTTTTCTTTTTTATCAAGCATAATAATATCTATTTCACCTAATTTTGTTAGATAATTTTGTTGTATGAGTAAAAAACCATTTTTAAGCAGGTATTTAAGTGCAATTTTTTCTGCTTGATTGCCTATTTTTCTTTTAAAACTAAACATGTACGGAACTCTTTATATTGTAGCAACCCCAATTGGAAACTTAGATGATATTACCTTAAGGGCAATTAAAACTTTAAATATGGTAAATATAATTTATGCAGAAAATAAACTTCATTCTAAATTATTATTGAATAATTATAATATCAAAACTCCAATGCGTTGTTTACATGAACATAATGAAATAGATAAAACAAATGAAATTATAAACAAAATATTAAAAGGTAATAATATAGCATTAATTAGCGATGCTGGCACTCCTCTTATTAGTGATCCTGGATATTTATTAGTTACTAGAGCTAAACAACATAGTATTAAAGTATCTCCAATTGTTGGTGCAAGCTCAGTCATTGCAGCATTATCAGTATCAGGTTTAGCCACTAACAGTTTTAGTTTTTTTGGTTTTTTCCCTTCCAAGCACATAGCTCGTTTAAAGGTTATAAAAAGTATAGCAAATACTACTCAAACAGCTATTTTTTATGAATCACCAAAACGCATATTATCTTGCTTTAAGGATTTAGAAGAAGTATTAGGGATGGAGCGCATTGTATGTTTAGCTAAAGAATTAACTAAAACATTTGAAGTTATTAAAACCACAACATTACCAAAATTAATTGATTATTTACAAGAAGATAAACTTAATCAAAAAGGTGAATTCGTAGTTTTAATATCAGCAATTGATAAAAATAATCAAGATAATGACAAAGAAAAAGTTGATAAAATATTAAAAATTTTATTAACTGAAACAACTGTATCAAAATCTGCTAGAATGGCAGCTAAAATTACGGGGGCTAATAAAAAATATTGCTATCAAAAAGCTTTATTTTTAGCGGATTTATTAAAGAAAGATTAACTTTAAAAAGTTTTTATGATTAGAATTTTAATAATATGTTTTAGTTTATTTTCTTTTAACTATTTATTAGCAGACGAAGCCAATTTTAAAAATAGTAAAATAGACTATCAAAAAAGCAAAATTACTTATGTTGATTTTTGGGCATCTTGGTGTGGACCTTGTCTTGAATCTTTTCCTTGGATGAATCAGATTATCGATAAATACGAAAAAAAAGGATTAAATATTGTTGCAGTTAGCATAGATGGCAGAAAAGAGGCAGCTTTAAAATTTTTGGAAGAAAATCCAGCAAACTTTGAAATATTGTTTGATACTGATTCACAAATGTTAGTGCAATTTGGAGTTAGGGTTGTGCCTAGCTCTTTTATTTTAGATGATAAGGGTAATTTACTTTATTCTCATTTAGGCTTTAGCAGTAAAGATAAACCAGAATTAGAAAAAGTCATTAAGAAATTTCTTGAAATAAAATAATAAGATGAGTTTTTACACTAGGCATATTTTTTTTTGTAATAATTTACGCCGTGATAATAAACAATGTTGCTCTCAATATAACGCGAAAAAGATGTATCGCTATGCTAAAGATAAGTGTCGTCAAGACAAAATATTAGGAAAAGACAATATTGGCGTTAGTGAATCTCGTTGTTTAGGCAGATGTGAATATGGTCCAGTAGCTGTAGTTTATCCTGATAATGTTTGGTATAAATATATTGACGAAGAAGATATTGATGATATTATTACAAAGCATTTGCTTGAGGGCGAAATAGTACAAAGGTTACAGATTAAGTAATTTGTTAGATAGCTTTATAATTTTTTGTTCTAAAGAGTTAAGGTCGTTATCATTATTAATAATATAAGTTGGCAATATATTTTTAATTTTTAATTTTTCGCTTCTAGTTGCTTGATTTTTTATTATTTTCATCGCTAAATCTTTTTCAATATTTTGGTATTTAAGTAATCTTTTCATTTGATTTTGCTCGCTACAATCAATTAAAATACAAATATCAAATGAATTAACCCAATTTTTTTCTATTAATAATGGTATTTCTACAACAGCTATTTTTCCTTTAGTTTGTTTAATTAAGCTTTGCATTTTTTTAAATATTTTTGGGTGTAGAATCTTTTCAATTTTTTCTTTGTCTTTAGTGTTGTTAAATAATATTCTTTTTAATTCTGCGCGATTAAGATTTTTATCGATGGTTAAAATACTGTCGCCAAATTCAGCCGTTAACTCTTTTAAGGCTTGAGATTTTTTTTTAGTTATATTTTTTGAAATCTCATCAAGACTAATAACATTAATGTTATTTTTTTGTAATATTTTAGCGCTGGTTGATTTGCCAGATGAAATTCCTCCAGTAAGCGCAATTTTTAGCATTTACATAAATGTTAGTTTATAAGGTTTCATTATAATTAAAATAGGGTATTATTTATTGGCTTTTATTTTAGTTGATTAGAATAAAAGTACTTATGGTTATGTAGCTCAGTCGGTTAGAGCACAGCACTCATAACGCTGGGGTCGGTGGTTCAATTCCACCCATAACCACCAAATTTGATGATTTACATCCAGCAAGATAATTTTAATAAAGGTTAAAATTAAGTTATTTTAGAAGAATATTCGTTCATTAATCATTTACCGAATATGGGGAAAATATGCTTAATTTTATGTTAAAAAAAGACATTTTTTGTCTTGATAAAACTATTTCAAAATCATCAAGTAAATTATAGGAAATTTTTATTAATTACCTATCTTAATAATATGAAATTTTAAAAAATATTAGTTAGTTGTTAATTTAAGATTATACAAATTTGTAGTTTTTGCGTATAATTTGAAGATTTTAGGAATTTTAATTATGTCATCTCGTAAAGAATTAGCAAATGCAATTCGTGTACTTAGTATGGATTCAGTACAAAAGGCTAAATCTGGACATCCTGGAGCTCCAATGGGCATGGCTGATATTGCAGAAGTACTTTGGAATGATCACTTAAAATATAATCCAACAAGCCCTAATTGGCCTAATCGTGATCGTTTTGTTTTGTCTAATGGTCATGGATCAATGTTATTATATTCATTACTGCATTTAACTGGTTTTGATTTAACTATAGATGATATTAAAAATTTTCGTCAATTACATTCTAAAACAGCAGGTCATCCAGAATATGGTTATGCTGATGGGATTGAAACTACTACTGGTCCATTAGGGCAAGGTATTGCTAATGCTGTTGGTATGGCAATAGCTGAGAGAACTTTAGCTGCACAATTTAATAAATCAGATTGCGCAATTGTAGATCATTATACTTATGTATTTATGGGTGATGGTTGCTTGATGGAAGGATTATCACATGAATCTTGTGCTATGGCTGGAACTTTAGCTTTAGGTAAATTAATTGCTTTTTGGGATGATAATGGAATTTCAATTGATGGCAAAATTGATGACTGGATGGAGCGTAGTGTAATAGATCGTTTTAAATCTTACAATTGGCATGTAATTAATATTGATGGCCATGATTCAAATGCTATTAACAAAGCTATTATAGAGGCTAAAGCTGTTGTTGATAAACCTAGTTTAATCTGTTGTAAAACTATAATTGGTTATGGTGCTCCAAATGCTGCTGGAACTCATGAATGCCATGGAGCTCCATTAGGTGAAGATGAGATAGCAGCTGCTAGAAAAGAATTAAACTGGAACAATCCTCCGTTTGAAATTCCTGCTGATATTTATAATGGCTGGGATCACAAAAAATTAGGAGCAAATGAAGAAAAAGCTTGGAATGATAAATTCGCTATTTATAAAGATAAGTATCCAGAGTTAGCATTAGAGTTTGAGCGTAGAATAGCTGGAAAATTACCAGATAATTTTGTTTTAGAAATGGATAAATTCATAGCTAAAACTCAAACAGATATGCCTAATATAGCATCACGCAAAGCATCTCAAAACACTATCGAGGCGATGGGTCCATTATTGCCAGAAATGTTTGGTGGTAGTGCTGATTTAACAGGATCAAATCTTACTAATTGGTCAGGTTCTGTAATAGTTAATGCTAATAATGCCAATGGTAATTATATTTCATGGGGTGTGCGTGAGTTTGGAATGGCACATATGATAAATGGTATAGTTTTACACGGCGGTTTTAAGGCATACGGTGCCACATTTTTTATGTTTATGGAATTTATGCGTAATGCATTAAGAATGTCATCACTTATGAAAATTGGTGCAATTTATGTATATACCCATGATTCTATTGGTTTAGGTGAAGACGGACCTACTCATCAGCCAGTTGAGCAAATGGCTACAATTAGAGCTATTCCTAATTTTCAATCTTGGAGGCCTTGTGATGCTATAGAAAGTGCAGTATCTTGGAAAATTGCAATGTTACGCTCTAATGCACCAACTGCATTGATATTTTCAAGACAAAATCTTAAGCCTATAGAAAGAAACTCATTACAAGTTAAAAATATTGAAAAAGGAGCTTATGTTATTAGAGATTGTGAAGTTAAAGCAGATATAATATTTATAGCAACTGGATCAGAAGTTGCATTAGCAATTGAAGCATCTGAAGCTATAAACGCTAATGTTCGAGTAGTTTCAATGCCTTGTTGTGAAGCTTATGATAGTCAAGACAAGGAATATAAAGACTCAGTTTTAACACCTGGAGTTAAACGCTTAGCTATTGAGGCTGGAGTTGCTGATTGTTGGTATAAATATGTTGGGTTAGATGGTGATGTTGTTTGTATGACAACATTTGGAGAATCCGCGCCAGCTGATGATTTATTTAAAGAGTTTGGATTTACAGTACAAAATGTTGTAGCTAAAGCTAAAGCATTAATAACATAAAAATTGGTTTTAATATGGGAGTAGATAAATGGCAATAAGAATAGGTATAAACGGTTTTGGACGTATAGGCAGAATGGTTTTTCGTGCTATTGAAAAAGATTTTCCAAATTTAGAAATAGTAGGAATTAATGATTTATTAAGTAATGATTATTTAGCATACATGTTGAAATATGACACAGCCCATGGTCGCTTCTCTAGTGATATAAAAGTAGAAAATAATAATTTTATAATTAATGGTAAGAAAATTCGTCTTAGCGCAGAAAAAAATCCTGCTGATTTAAAATGGAATGATGTTGGAGCCGATTTAGTAATTGATTGCACAGGTTTTTTTCTAACAACTGACTCTTGTCAGTCTCATATTGATGCTGGTGCTAAAAAAGTTATTCAGTCAGCACCTTCTAAGGATTCTACTCCAATGTTTGTTTATGGAGTTAATCATAGTAATTACAATGGAGAACAAATTATTTCAGCTGCATCTTG
Source organism: uncultured Gammaproteobacteria bacterium (assembly GCA_929200175.1). Lineage (GTDB taxonomy): Bacteria > Pseudomonadota > Gammaproteobacteria > PS1 > Pseudothioglobaceae > CAKMYR01. The sequence goes on along the minus strand of CAKMYR010000003.1, from coordinate 14,261 downwards.
TACTACTAATTGCCTAGCTCCTGTAGCTAAAGTTGTTAATGATAATTGGGGAATTAGTCGTGGACTTATGACAACTGTGCATGCAGCAACAGCTACTCAAAAAACTGTTGATGGTCCTAGCGCTAAAGATTGGAGAGGCGGCAGATCGGTTTTTGAAAATATTATTCCATCATCTACTGGTGCTGCTAAAGCTGTTGGTGTTGTTTTGCCAGAGTTAAATGGAAAATTAACAGGCATGGCATTTCGTATTCCATCAGTTGATGTATCAGTAGTTGATCTTACTTGCGAGCTTAAAAATCCTGCTTCATATGATGATATTTGTCAGGCGATGAAAAATGCTTCTAAAGGAGATATGGCAGGTACATTACAATATACTGACGATATGGTAGTATCAAGTGATTTTCGTGGTTTTAATGCTGCTTCAGTTTTTGATTCAGGCGCTGGAATTGCATTAGATGAAACTTTTGTTAAGTTAGTTTCTTGGTATGATAATGAATATGGCTATACTTGCAACATGCTGCGTTTAGTAGAATATATTGCTTAAAATTAGTTTAATTTACTTTAAATTTCTAATTTTAAAAAAAAGAGATATTTGTTGGTTTATACAATAAATTTGTATATTTGTTTAATCTAATATATTTTTACAATGAAAACAATAAACCTAGAAGATTTAGATTTAGATAATAAAAAAGTGTTAATTCGCCAAGATTTAAATGTTCCTATAAAAAATGGCATAGTAACTAGCGATAAACGCATTAAGGCATCAATTCCAACCATCAAAATGGCTCTTAAAAAAGGAGCTAAAGTGATGTTAATGTCACATCTTGGCCGTCCTAAAGAAGGAGAAATAGATGATGAATTTTCTCTTTATCCAGTTGCATCTCATTTAAGTAAATTATTAAATTTAAATGTAGTTTTAGAAAAAAATTGGCTAAACGGCATTGAGCTTAATAAAGGCGAAGTTGTCCTGTGTGAAAATGTAAGATTTAATGTTGGAGAAAAGGCAAATGATGATAATTTGGCTAAAAAAATGGCAGCTATTTGTGATGTTTTTGCTATGGATGCTTTTGGTACCGCGCATCGTGCACAAGCTTCTACTTATGGAGTAGCTAAATATGCCAAAATAGCTTGTGCTGGACCTCTTTTAACTAATGAACTTAAGCATTTAAGTAAGGTGATGGAAAACCCATCACGTCCTATGGTGGCAATTGTTGGAGGCTCAAAAGTCTCAACTAAACTAACTTTGTTAGCGAACCTTTCTAAAAAGGTTGATCAATTAGTTGTAGGTGGTGGGATAGCTAATACTTTTATTGCCGCACAAGGATTTAATATAGGTAAATCATTATCTGAAAATGATTTAATACCAGAAGTTAAAGATTTAATAAAGGATTGCAATGTACCAGTACCAACTGATGTTGTTTGCGGTAAAGAGTTTTCTGAAAATAGTGTTGCCAACATTAAAGACTGTAAAGATGTGTGTGATGATGATATGATTTTTGATATTGGTCCAAAATCTTCAGAGCAATTAGCTGCTATTATGAAAGATGCGGGTACTATAGTTTGGAATGGTCCTGTTGGAGTATTTGAATTTAATCAATTTGAAAATGGCACTAAAGTTTTGTCACAGGCGATTGCTGAGTCAGATGCCTTTTCAATAGCTGGAGGCGGTGATACTTTAGCTGCTGTTGATAAATATAATATTGAGAATAAAATTAATTATATATCAACAGGCGGAGGTGCTTTTTTAGAATTTTTAGAAGGCAAAAAATTACCAGCTGTAAAAATTCTAGAACAAAGAGCTTTGGAGTGATAAATTTGAGACGAACTAAAATATTAGCAACATTAGGACCAGCTACTGATAATCCAAAAGTATTAGATAATGTCTTAAAGGCTGGGGTTAATGTTGTTAGAATTAACTTCTCTCACAATGTAAGAAAAGATCATATAAAAAGAGTAAAAGCTGTTAGAGATTGGGCTAATAAAAATAATACTTATATAGGAATTTTATTTGATTTACAAGGACCTAAGGTTCGTATTACAAGTTTTATTGATGATAAAATTTATCTTAATTCTGGCGATAAATTTGCCTTAGATGCTAATTTAGATGAAAACTCTGGTAATCAAGAATCCGTTGGTATAACTTATAAAAAATTACCACAGGAAGTCTCAATAGGTAAAGAGTTATTGCTAGATGACGGCAGAATTGTAATTAAAGTTGAAAAAATTAATCAAGCAAAAATTATTTGTAAAGTAATTCAAGGCGGCACTTTATCAAGTAGAAAAGGTATTAATTTGCGCGGAGGCGGCTTAAGTCTTAATGCTTTAACTAAAAAAGATGAAGAAGATATTGCTATTGCTGCAAAAATAAATCCTGATTATATTGCTTTATCTTTTGTAGCTAGTGGCGATGATGTGCGTTATGGCAAAAAACTTTTAAAAAAGTTTAATTGTGATGCTGAAATTATATCTAAAATTGAAAGAACAGAAGCTTTAAAAGAAGAGGTTATTAAAGATATAATTAAAGAATCAGCAGGAATTATGGTAGCTAGAGGAGATTTGGGTGTTGAGATTGGTGATGCGCAACTACCAGCGCAACAAAAAAGATTAATCAAACTAGCTCGCTCAAATGATATAGTTGTTATAACAGCAACTCAAATGTTAGAATCAATGATAGAAAATCCAACTCCTACTCGTGCTGAGATATTTGATGTTGCTAATGCAGTATTAGATGGTACTGATACAGTAATGCTATCAGCAGAAACAGCAATGGGTAAATTTCCGATTAATGCTGTTAAAGTTATGGCAGAAGTTTGTTTAGAAGCAGAAAAAGATCCTATTGTTAAAATTTCACACCATAGATTGCATGAGGATTTTAAATATATAGATGAAGCTATTTCTATGAGTACAATGTATGTTGCTAATCATTTAAGGGTTAAAGCTGTTGCAGCACTCACACATACAGGAAAAACACCTATGTGGATGTCAAGAATGAGTTCGAATATCCCGATTTATGCCATGAGTGATAATATTAAAACCTTAAATAAAGTAACATTATATCGTGGTGTCTATCCTTGTAGTATGGGAAAAAATTATACTAATGATGATTGGGATCAAGTAAATAAGAAAGTGATAAAGACATTGATAAAAAATAAAGTTGTAGATAAAATGGACTTAGTAGTTTTGACTAAAGGTATGTATAAAAATAAACCAGGAGGTACCAACGTAATGAAAATTATTCGTGTTGGTGAAGATAATTATTAATTTAAGGAGAAAAATATGTTAATTTCATTAAGAGAATTATTAGATCATGCAGCAGAAAATGGATACGGAATGCCTGCATTTAATGTTAATAATATGGAACAAGTACATTCTATTATGCAAGCTGCTGAACAAACTAATAGTCCGGTTATTATGCAAGGATCAGCTGGAGCTAGAAGTTATGCAGGTGAGCCATTTTTGCGTCACTTAATTTCAGCGGCTATTGAAATGTATCCTAATATTCCAATAGTTATGCATCAAGATCATGGTTCTGAGCCTGCGGTTTGTTTGCGTTCAATTCAATCTGGATTTTCTTCTGTAATGATGGATGGCTCGCTTAAATCTGATATGAAAACCCCAGCTTCATTTGAATATAATGTTGATGTTACTAAAGAAGTAGTAAGAATGGCGCATGCTGGCGGAGTTTCAGTAGAGGGTGAATTAGGTTGTTTAGGCTCTCTTGAAACTGGCGAAATGGGAGAAGAAGATGGTCATGGCGCAGAAGGCAAATTAGATATCGATATGTTATTAACAAGTGTTGAAGAAGCTGCTGATTTTGTTAAAGCTACTAATGTTGATGCCTTAGCTATTGCAATTGGTACTAGTCATGGTGCTTATAAGTTTACCAAAGAGCCAACTGGAGAAATTTTAAGAATTGATAGAATTAAAGAAATTCATGCTCGTATTCCAGATACTCATTTAGTAATGCATGGGTCTTCTAGTGTACCTCAAGACTGGTTAGAAATTATCAATAATTATGGTGGAGATATGGGACAAACTTATGGTGTTCCTGTTAGTGAAATTCAAGAAGGTATTAAAAATGGTGTTAGAAAAGTAAATATTGATACTGATCTTCGTATGGCATCTACCGGTGCAGTTCGTAAACATTTACATGATAATCCAAGTAATTTTGATCCGCGTAAATTCTTAAAAGAATCTACAAAAGGCATGATGATGATTTGTAAAGCACGTTTTGAAGCATTCGGTTGTGCCGGTAATGCTGATAAAATCAAGGTATCTTCTTTGGAAAAAATGAGTCAAAGATATGCCGCTGGAGAATTAGATGCAAAAATTAATTAATTTAAAGCTTTATTGTTATAATGTATCTGGGTAAGTTATTAGAGGTAAGTTATGAGTGATTTTGATTACGATGAATGGGTTAATGATTGCTATCAAAGTAGAAAAAATCAAGAAATACATAACGCTAGTCAAGAAAATGCATTGATGATTTTTAATAAATTATTTGATAAAGCTATAAGAGATAAAGAAGATATAAAAATAATTACCAATAAACTATTGGCAAGCTTTTATAATCAATTAACCGACAAACTTAAACAAATTGTTGAAAATGGTAATACAGTTCAAGTAATTGTTGAAGAAAAGATTGATGACCAGGAAAATAATAATTTTTATCACCAATCTAAAAGATTTTTAAAAAAAGCTTCAAGTTTTGAGGGTTTGCCAAATTTTATTATTGTTGGAAATAATTCCTTTCGTTATTCAGCTGATAAAAAAGATACTAAAGCTATTGCTAATTTTAATGATGAAAGTATGGGTAGTTTTCTTCTTGATTTATTTGATAAAATAGACGCACAAATTGTTCAATAATACAGCAGCTTTAACACAGTTAATAATATTGACCAGTGTTTCTATGATAGCTGTACAATATGTTTTTAATAGCCATCTAGATAGCACTAGATATTTTATAAACTCTTTACAAAAAATAGAGTTTGATAAGACTAATGATAATGAATCAAAGCTAGCAGAACGTTGGGATTTAGCTCTTAATAAGCATAAAAATCAAAAAAATTATATAGTTAGTTTAGATTCTTTAACTGTAACAGGGTTTTTAATAGTTATAGTATTAGTTTTTATTCATTTACTTATGCCCTTTTATGGCCCGTCTAATTTTAATATTGGGGTTATAATTTATATTGTTGCAATAGTTCTTTTTATTTGGCTGATAATATCATTTATAGTAGTATCAAAAGCCTATATGAATATAAAATCCATTAAAATAGAGTTTAAAGAAATAACTAAACAGCATAATATATTAAAACAATACAAGGAATAAATTATGAATAATAAAAAATTAATATTAAGAGTTAATAATAATTATTCATTTAATGAAAGACCTACGTTAGCAGCTTATAGGTTATTATCGCAAGTTTTGTAATACCAAACTATAGTAATAGTGCAAAAAACAAATGAATAATTATTATCCGATAATCGTAATAGGTGGTGGACATGCAGGAACTGAAGCGGCATTAGCATCTGCTAGGATGGGGGTTGATACTTTATTGATTACCCATAATATTGAAACTTTAGGACAAATGAGCTGTAATCCAGCAATAGGAGGAATTGGCAAGGGGCATTTAGTAAAAGAGATTGACGCAATGGGCGGGATAATGGCTTACGGTGCTGATAAAGCAGGTATTCAATTTCGTATACTTAATGCATCGAAAGGCTCTGCAGTACAAGCAACAAGAGCTCAAATTGATAGAATGTTATATAAGATTAATATTCGTTATGTTCTTGAAAGCCAAGAAAATCTATCAATATTTCAGCAATCAGTTGATGATTTAATTATTAAAAATAATCAAGTAAAAGGAGTTATTACTAATATTGGGATTAAATTTAATGCTGATAAAGTTATTCTGACATCTGGAACATTTTTAGGTGGAATTATTCATATTGGTAGCTTAAAACATCAAGGAGGAAGAGCAGGAGATATTGCCGCAAATACTTTGAGTAAAAAATTACGCGAATATGATTTAAATGTTGGAAGATTAAAAACTGGCACTCCTCCCAGACTTGATGGCAAAACCATAGATTATTCTAGTTTGCAAAAACAACCAGGCGATACTGTATTTCCTGCCTTTTCATTTATAGGTAATGCAAATCAACATCCTCAACAAGTTAATTGTCATATTACCCATACTAATCAAAAAACCCATGATTTAATATTATCTAATTTAGAGCATTCTCCTTTATATAGAGGTGATGTTAAAAGTATTGGACCAAGATATTGTCCCTCAATTGAAGATAAAGTAATGAAGTTTTCTCATCGTGATTCACATCAAATTTTTGTTGAGCCAGAAGGATTAAATACTAATGAAGTTTATCCAAATGGTCTATCTACTTCATTACCTTATGACTTACAAGTTGAGCTTATTCGTTCAATTAAAGGTTTTGAAAAAGCGAAAATAATGCGGCCTGGATATGTTATCGAATATGATTTTTTTGATCCTAGAGAATTAAAGCAAACATTAGAAGTTAAAAAAATAGCTAATTTATATTTTGCTGGGCAAATTAATGGCACTACTGGATATGAAGAAGCAGGAGCACAAGGATTAGTGGCTGGCATTAATGCTGCTTGTAGTATTCAAGATAAAGAATCTTTACTACTAAAAAGAGATGAATCATACATAGGAGTTATGATTGATGATTTAATCACTAAAGGAGTAAATGAGCCTTATCGTATGTTTACTTCCAGAGCAGAATATCGTTTATTATTAAGAGAAGATAATGCAGATGAAAGACTAACTCCAAAAGCTAAAGAATTAGGCTTAATTGATGATTTACGCTGGCGTACATTTAAAGATAAATATATTAAGATTGAAAATGAGAAAAAAAGATTGAAAAATGTATGGATACAACCTTATGACAATCAAGCTATGGAGGTATTAGGGCAAAAATTAGAACATGAATATTGCTTGTTTGAGCTTTTAAAAAGACCAGAAATTAATTATCAGATTTTAAGTAAGATAGAATCTGCTAAGCCTTTTTTGAATAATAAAACTATTATTGATTCTGTAGAGACTCAAATTAAGTACGAAGGTTATATTAAGCGTCAATTAGATGAAATTAAAAAATATCGTAAAAATGAACAAACATTATTGCCGAAAAATATAAATTATGATTTGATTAAATCATTATCTAATGAAGCTAAACAAAAACTTAAAAAGTACAAGCCAACAACTATAGGTCAAGCCAGTAGAATTGAAGGTATAACTCCTGCTGCAATTTCAATTTTGTTAATATACATCAAATAGTTTTAGAGCCATATAATGGATAGTGTTGAGCAAATATTATGGTCTGGTTCAAAACAAATTAATATTGAATTAAATTCAGAACAAATAAAAAAATTATTAAATTATTTGCAACTATTAATTAAATGGAATAATACATATAATTTAACGGCTATTACAGAGCCTGATTTAATTGCAAAAAAACATTTACTAGACAGTATATCAATTATCAATTATATTAATGATAAAAAACTTATAGATGTTGGTAGTGGAGCAGGATTGCCAAGTTTTATTATTGCTATTATTAAACCAGATTTAGCTATTACTGCAATTGATAGTTCTGCTAAGAAGTGTAATTTTATGATTTTTGTCAAAGCGCATTTAAACTTGTATAATGTCAATATTGTCAATAATAGAGTAGAAAATTATTACCCAGACTTTTGTTTTGGGCAAGTTTTGTCAAGAGCTTTTGCTTCTGTTGAAGATACATTAAAACTTACCAATCATTTATTATGTGATAATGGTAAATACTTATTAATGAAAGGAGATAATTTTAAAAAAGAATCAATGCCCGATCAAACAAAAATACATAAACTTTTTACATTTGATAATTTATACAGTAGATTCTTGTTAGAAATAAACAAATAACTATGAAAAAAATAATTTATTCATTATTAGGGTTAATAATAGCTATATTTTTAACTATTATTTTTGCAACTGATATATTGGCAAAAAAATATATTGAAAGTCAAGCTTCTGAATTACTAGATACTAAAGTTACAGTTGATGACTTTAGTGCTAATTTTTTAGGTAAAAATGCTAGCATTAAGTCTATTACAGTAAAAAATCCACCTAATTTTAATAATGAAAATGCCTTTACATTAGATAATTTTTATTTAGAACTTGGAGATATTAAAAGTGACATCATTGTTATAAATGAAGTTAGATTCGAAGATATTAAATTTATTTTAGAGCAAGGAAGTAGTGGATTTAATTTGAATAATTTGATTGATAATATAGAAACAGAAAAAGAATCAAATGAAGAAACTAAAAGTAGAGAAAAAAATATAAAAATTAAGAAATTTGTTATTAATAATATTAAGTTAAAAATTGACACTAAATTATTAAAAACTACGATTAAAGTGCCAGATATCAGCCTTACTGATTTTGGTGGAGATGATGGAATTAAGTCAAGTGAAATTGGCTATGAAATAGTTAAGACGTTATTTAGTAATATAAAAACAGCACTAAATAAAAGTACTGCTTTAAAAGGAAAAAATAAAATCAAAGAATCTATTAATAAAATAAAAAAAAGTATTGATGTTGATAAAGTTAAGCAAGAAATTGATGTAGATAAGATAAAAGAAAAAGGCAAAAATTTACTAGAAAAATTAGGAATTTAGTAGTTTTATCTATATGCTTAATAAATAATTGTTAGATAAATTTTAATTTTTAATGCAAATAATTGACTCCCATTGCCATATTGATAAAGTTGATTTATCTGCTTTTGGTGGCAGTGTGGATACTATGTTAGCTCACGCCAAGACTTTATCAGTTACTGAATTTTTATGTGTTTGTATTAATTTAGAAGATTTTAGTAAGTGTCTTAGTTTGGCTGATAAATATCCTCAGATTTATACATCTGTTGGAGTTCATCCTACTGAACAAAATTGTAAAGACCCTACTGTAGAAGAATTAATTAAACTAGCTAATCATAAAAAAATTATAGCTATTGGAGAAACAGGATTAGATTATTTTCATGTTGATAAAAAAACTGCAAGTTGGCAAAAGGAAAGATTTGTAAGACATATTAAAGCATCTAATAATACTGGCAAGCCTATGATTATTCACATGCGTAATGCCAAAGAAGATGTTATAAAAATGCTTATTGATGAGAAAGCCGAAAAGGCAGTTATGCACTGCTTTTCTGAAGACTTAGAAACTGCAGAAGCAGCACTTGATTTAGGGTTTTATATCTCTTTTTCTGGAGTTATCACCTTTAAAAGCGCTCAAAGCTTGCGTGAAGTTGCAAAAAAAATCCCAGAAGATAGATTGTTAGTAGAAACCGACGCCCCTTATTTAACTCCAACACCTTATCGTGGGAAAGCTAATTCTCCTGCATATAGCTATTATGTTGTAGAAAAATTAGCAGAAATAAGAGAAACTAGTATTCAAAGCATAGCAAACACAACTACTAATAATTTCAAAAAGTTATTTTCATTATGAATGTAAAAATACATTCAATTGATGAATCTGCTAACGATCAAAGATTAGATAATTATCTATTTAAAAATTTAAAAGGCGTACCTAAATCACATATATATAAAATTATTAGAAAAGGTCAAGTGCGTGTTAATAAAGGCCGAAAGAAAGTTAATTATAAGCTACAAATTAATGATACTGTTCGTATTCCGCCAATTATCATTTCAGAGAAAAAACAATTATATGTATCAGAAAGTTTAAAAAAAATATTATTTGATTCTATTTTGTATGAAGATAATGGGATTATTATTATTAATAAACCAAGTGGTATTGCTGTACATAGCGGTAGCGGGATAAAAGTTGGGGTAATAGAAACACTTAGAGAATCTTATAAATCAATAGAGCTGGTCCATAGGATTGATAGAGATACTTCTGGAGTATTGTTAATTGCTAAAAAACAAAGTGTTTTAAAAAATTTACATAAGCAATTTAAAAATAACACAATTAAAAAAAGCTATATGGCTCTTGTTGATAAAGTATGGGCAAAGAAGATTCATACTGTCAATGTGCCGCTTTGTCAAGATTTAAGCTATACAAGAGTAAGTTCACAAGGTAAAAATGCAATTAGTCATTTTCATCCTTTAAAAAATTTCAATAAAGAGATAGAAGCCTCTTTAGTTGAAGTTTTGATAGAAACTGGTCGCACTCATCAAATACGAGCACATGCTAGATATGTAAAGCACTGCTTGGCAGGAGATGATAAGTATGGAGATAGCGAATTTAATAAAAAAGTTAAATCTAAGGGGCTTAAAAGATTATTTCTACATGCCCATAAATTAGCTTTTATAAATCCTACTAGTGGAAATTTACAAAAAATAAATGCACCACTACCATCTGAATTAGAATTTTTCTTGAAACAATTATGAATGCCTATCTTCGCCTTATGCGTTTTGATAAGCCTATTGGGATATATTTATTATTATGGCCGACTTTATGGGCTTTATTTTTAGCAGAAAAAGGAATACCACAAATTGATTTATTAATAATATTTACATTAGGAGTTATTGTTATGCGTGCTGCTGGATGCGTGATTAATGATTATGCAGATAGAAAAATTGATAAGTTTGTTGAGCGTACTAAAAATAGACCAATTACTTCTGGAGAATTAAGTGCAAAATCTGCATTATGGTTATTTTTAGTATTGATATTAGTGGCATTTCAGTTAGTTTTAATGACTAATTTTTTAACAATTAAAATAGCTTTGTTAGCGGTATTATTAGCAATAATTTATCCTTTTACTAAAAATTATACTCATTTTCCTCAGTTTATACTTGGTTTGGCTTTCGCTATGAGTGTCCCAATGGCCTTTGCTGCTACTAATAATTATATCTCTTCATCTGCTTGGTGGTTATTTACAGCTGCTGTTATTTGGACAGTTATCTATGATACTATTTATGCTATAGCAGATAGAGAAGAAGATTTACAAATTGGAATCAAATCAACAGCAGTTCTTTTTAAAAAATTTGACAAACTAATAATAGCAATTTTACAAATATTGCTTTTATTGGTTTTAATAAAAATCTATATAGTTTTTGACTTAACTATTTATTACAATATTGCTTTAATTTTAAGTGGATTTTTGATGATTTATCATCAATATTTAATTAAAGATAGAAAAAAAGAAAAATGCCTTAAGGCTTTTTTAAATAATAATTATATAGGTATGTTAATTTTTATTGGAATAACATTATCAATTAGTTAGTAAATTTTAGTATCTTCAACTAAAACATCCTAGTTAAGTATTATTAAATAACCCAGTAGATAAGTATTTATCGCCTACATCACAAGCTATAGTAACGATAGTTGAATTGTTAACTTTTTTAGATAATTCAATTGTTGTATATACAGCACCACCAGTTGATACTCCAGCAAAAATACCTTCTTTAGCTGCTAGTTTACGAGTTGTTTTTTCAGCATTAGATTGAGATACATCTATTATTAAATCTACTTTAGATGCATCAAAAATCTTTGGTAAATATTGTTTTGGCCAACGACGAATCCCAGCTATTTGAGAATTTTCTTCTGGTTGTACTCCAATAATTTTAATATCTTTATTTTTTGCTTTAAGGTTAGTAGATACTCCCATAATTGTTCCAGTTGTACCCATTGCTGAAACAAAATGGGTAATTTTTCCATTTGTATCTCGCCAAATTTCTTCGGCTGTTGTGTTAAAGTGCATCTTTGGATTATATTTATTTGCAAATTGATTAAGCTGTTTTCCTTTATGCTCTTTTTCCATTTTATTTGCTAAATCTCTAGCGCCTTCCATTCCTTCATTTTCTGAAACTAATATTAATTCAGCGCCATAAGCAGTCATTGCATCTCTTCTTTCTTGTGATAAATCGCTTGGCATTATTAGTATCATTTTGTAGTTTTTTATTGCTGCTATCATTGCTAGAGCAATTCCAGTATTTCCACTTGTTGCCTCGATTAATGTATCTCCTTTAGATATTTTCCCTAGTTTTTCAGCTTGATCAATCATATTAAACGCAGCTCTATCTTTAACCGAGCCAGTTGGATTATTTTTTTCTAGCTTTAATAAGATTGTATTAGAGGGGTTAGGATTAAGTTTTTGTAGTTTTATTAATGGTGTGTTGCCTATAGTATCTACAATAGTTTTATAATCCATTTTTACATATTATTTAAAATTGCTTGTTTTACTTCTTGCGCGATAGGATTAACCTTAATCATATTTTTATTATGATATTTAATTACAGTATCGGGGTCTTTTAGCCCATGACCGGTTAAGGTACATACTACTTTTGAATTGTCGGCAATTTTATTATTTTGGATATCTTTTATTACTCCTGCTAATGAAATTGCAGAAGACGGTTCGCAAAAAATACCTTCTTCTTTAGCTAATACTTTTTGGATATTTATAATTTCTTGGTCAGAAAATGAATCAAACCATCCATTTGATTGTTTTTTGGTTTTTTGTGCTAAATCCCAGCTTTGAGGATTGCCTATTCTAATTGCGGTTGCAATGGTTTCAGGGTTTTTAATTATTTCGCCACTTACAAAAGGAGCACTTCCAGAGGCTTGATATCCTAACATTTTAGGTTTTTTATCAGTTTTATTATCTTTATAATATTCACTATAACCCATCCAGTAAGCTGAAATATTACCAGCATTACCAACTGGCAAAGCATGGTAGTCAGGAGAGCATCCTAATTCTTCAATAATTTCAAAAGCGGCAGTTTTTTGTCCTTGTAATCTATACGGGTTAATTGAATTTACTATTGATACTTTTGCTTTTTCTGCAACTTCTTTAACCATTCTCATTCCATCATCAAAATTACCATTAATTTGCATAATAGTTGCTCCATGAATCATTGCTTGAGACATTTTGCCTATTGTAATCTTGCCTTCTGGTATTAATACAAAACATTTAATCCCAGCTCTAGCAGCATAAGCAGCAGCAGAAGCAGAAGTATTGCCTGTAGATGCACAAATAATAGCTTTAGATCCAGTTTCTACAGCCTTTGTTACTGCCATAGTCATTCCACGATCTTTAAATGATCCAGTAGGGTTTAGCCCTTCGTATTTGATATAAACATCAATTTTTTTATTTATATCTTTAATAGAATTATTAAGTTTAATTAAAGGAGTATTGCCTTCTCCTAAACTGATTATTTTAGTGTCTTTAGATATTCCTAATTTATTGCGATATTTTTCAATTAGCCCTGTATACATCATATATTTAATTTAATGTTTCAACATGCATTACGTCAATGTTAGATTTAATTAAGTTAGTATCTTTTATTTCGTTAACCACTTTATTAATATCTTTAATTTTTACAGTATTAGTAATAATGATAATATGAAAGTCATTTTCTTTATTAATTGGTTTTTGTGTAAGTTTTTCTATCTTAATACTATTTTTAGTAAAAATACTTTTTATTTTAGCTAATATCTCTGGTTTATCAGATACTAATAATTTTATATAAAATTCACTTTTTATTTCATCAAAATCATTGTTAACAGGTGTTGCTAAAGAATTATTTACTAACAATGAGTCGTTGTTAGATATATTTTTTTTAATATCAATTAAATCAGCTATTATTGCACTTGCTGTTGCTTGATCTCCTGCTCCTGGTCCATAATATAAGGTATCACCAACTGCATTACCTTTGATTAAAACTGCATTCATAACCCCTTTTACATTAGCTAGTAATGATTCTTTAGGAACTAGAGTAGGATATACTTTCATTTGAATTTTGTTTGCTATTTTTTTAGCAGTAGCTAAATGCTTAATAACATATCCAAGCTCATCGGCATAAACTAAATCTTCTTTTTTAATCTCATCAATACCCTTAGTAAAAACTTTATTAAGTTGTAACCTACAACCAAAAGCAATAGCTGTCAAAATAGTTAATTTATGGGCAGAATCAATCCCTTCAATATCAAAAGTTGGATCAGCTTCGGCATAACCTAAAGACTTAGCTTCTTTTAATGCATCATCAAAAGACTTATTTTTATTATACATTTCGGTTAGAATAAAATTGGTAGTACCGTTAATAATCCCCGTTATCAACTCAATTTTATTTGCACTTAGTCCGTGTTCTAAAGATTTTAAAACAGGAATACCACCTGCTACAGCAGCTTCAAACAATAAATGTACATTATGTTTTTTGGCAAGATTTAACAATTCATTACCATAAGTAGAAATTAGTAATTTATTTGCAGTTATAACATGTTTGTTATTTTTAA
>CAKMYR010000002.1:22264-37487 GCA_929200175.1 uncultured Gammaproteobacteria bacterium | reverse complement strand
AATTATTGTTGTTATAACTATTATAATAAATCTAATGGACAGAATATAATTATACAAAGTAAAGTCCGGCGAATACAATTTATATTGTGCCATTGATATGTCCCAAAGAGATCACTACATAAACAAAGAATATGTAGTTGATTATTCTGGCGACAGATGGTTTTTTAAAAATGGCTCAGCAAAAAATTGTAGAATGATTAAAAATGTTAACTAAAATGGGGACCAAATGAATGAAATAAACTTAATAAAATTAACAAAGAATAATATACCTATGAAAAAGGCTTCGCAACCTTCTATAAAAGGTTTAAAACAAATAATATATTATTTAAAAGAAATAGAAATAAATGCATTGACTTCTAAAGAAAATGTATTTACTATAAAAGAAGCACAAATTTTAAATAATAATCCTGAATATAATAAAAGCAATTGTTTTCCTAATTGTATACTAACATATTATTTAGTTAAACAAAATAAAGATTATGACAGTAACGGTAAAAAATATTTACTCAATGATTACCGCAATGACAGTATAAAAATAATACTTGATATATTAGGATATAAATTAGAAGAACATTTTCTAAAATGGTTAGATAAAAATCCAGCTACATGGGGTAATAGATTTGGTAGTAAAATCTTTGATACTCATTTAGCTTTTGAATCTTATGACTTAAGCGGTCATATAGTTAATAATGGAAGCGAATTTAAACATATAAGATCAAAATTTGAACGCTTATTAGCAATATTAACTAAAAAGAAAGAAATTGAATACTTTCATAGAACAAAAGAAGGAAACAATATTAGATTAAAAGACTTGACTGATAATCATTTGTTACATATAATTAAATTTAACGAAAAAATAGCTAAAGAAGGTATAATAATATCTTACAATTCTTATGATGTTAACAATAACTACTTTCGTGACGAAGAAGTACTAGATTATGACCAATCTTTAGCTAAATTAAATCAAAATCTTTACATACAAGAACTTATTAGAAGAAATTTACTATAAAAAGGTAATAACTATGAAAAACACAATAATAATAAACAATAAACCATACCAAAGCTTAAAAGAAATTGAACAAGGATGTTACTATGATGAATTTAATTCATTTCATTATGGTAGAACTGCTATTAAAATAAAAGAAAATAGAGGCAGTAAATATAAAATATATTTCAAAGACACATTAGAACCATTAATGCTAGATGGAATAAATGAGTTTACATATTTTTATGAAGGTGAATCTATTTTTGAAATAAGAGAGAGTAATAATGATAAATGTAAAGTATTTGATAAGAAAACATTAAAACAATTAAAAATTAGGAATTTACTATAAATTATTATAACTAAAAAGGAGACTAAAATGCCAAAAAAATTAAACCCTAAAATAGATGTTAATCTAATATCTAAAATAGCGGATTTATATCCAAAATTTGACAATATTAAACTAGAAGTATTAAAGTATATGGAAAGTTATTATATTGTATTAAAAATTAGAACAGACCATTGTGAAACTTGTAACAATTCTCACTGGCATATTGACGAAGTTTATGATCATTATACCAGCAACTGGGATAAAGAATTAGGATATACTTTTAAAGACTATAATGAATGGTCTAAACAGTATAACTTAGTATGACTATAGATGAACTATTTATAATATTAATCTATAATATATTAGTTTTATTTATAGTCACAAATTTAGATAAAAGGAGACCAAAATGAAAAATGAACAAATAGTAAATGAGATAAATAACAATATTTTTATTTCGCTCAATGTTAATTATTGCTATTTTAATAAAGAAGTAAAAACAGCTAAAACAGCTAAAACAAAGGTTTATAGAAGCTATGAAGAATTTCTTTTAAGGAAGGATAAGTCAATAAACGGTGTGACTAAATCTTTTCTGAAAGAAAAAGAAATGTCTTTAAACATGGCTATAGAAGACAATCAAAATAATAAAGGTTGTTTTAATTGTTATAGATGTAATAGATGTGATAGTTGTGTTAATTGTATTGATTGTGAAGATTTATACCATTGCAAAGATACATATCATTGCTATGATTCATCACATTTAGATGATTGTTATTGTTGTCAAAGATGCAAACATTGCAAAAGTTGTAATGATTGTTCTGATTTAGAATATCAAATGGGAGTAAATATATATGAGAAATAATAATGATAAAACAACTAGCTATAATTTTAATTTATAACATTGTATTAATAACTATAGTTAGAAACATTAATAAGAATAAATTTTTATTAAGGCTAAAAGACAAAATAACAGTATTTTTATTTTGTTCAATGTTGATTATTGCTATAGCTTTAATTATTGTTATTTTAATAAAGGAATAAAAAATAATAAAACAATTAATATATAAACTTTATTTACATTTAACAAATTTAGATAAAAGGAGACCAAAATGAATGATATAACTTTAAAGCAACCTTCTGAAAAAGGTTTAGAACAACTAATACAAGACCTAAAAGAAATAGAAACATTAGCTTGTAGAAAAGGTGCATTTGATATGGATGAACCGCGGGTTTTGTGTAATAAAGATGACTATTATGGATACAATTCTTGTGATGTATATGAGTGCAATACTGTACATTGCTTTGCTGGTTGGATAATGGCACATCATATTAATAAGAAAAATAGTGAATTTAAGGACAATTTCTATAATTATTGTACTGGTATTGAAATAATATGTAAAATGCTAGGATATAATGATTTTAATCAGCTTTTAGACTGGGCAGATAAAAATCCAGCTATATGGGGTAATACAAATGGCAGAAATATGTTTACAACATATTCAGCATTTGAGTCATATGATTTAGATAGCAATATGATTAATAGTGGATATAACTTTATGCATATAAGAATAAAATTTGAAAATGTTAAAGCTAAACTATACAACTAAAGGAGAAATAAAATGAAAAATGAACTAATAGCAAGCGAAATAAACGAAATAATTAATATTTGCCATAAACAAGCTGTAAATTTAGGATGGTGGACAGATTTAAATACAAACGAAAAAACAAAAAGAAATAAAGGAGAACTAATAGCACTAATGCATAGTGAGTTATCTGAATGTTTAGAAGGAATAAGAAAAGATATTAATGATCAACAC
Organism: uncultured Gammaproteobacteria bacterium; assembly: GCA_929200175.1. Lineage (GTDB taxonomy): Bacteria > Pseudomonadota > Gammaproteobacteria > PS1 > Pseudothioglobaceae > CAKMYR01. The sequence goes on along the minus strand of CAKMYR010000002.1, from coordinate 34,360 downwards.
TTACCACATAGGAAGTCTGAGGAAGTAGAACTTGCAGATGCTATAATAAGAATATTTGATTACGCAGGAGCTTATGGTCTTGATTTAGGAAATGCAGTATTAGAAAAATTACAGTATAACAGAAATAGATTAGATCATAAGGTAAAAAATAGGGTTAAAGAAAATGGTAAAAAATTTTAAATAACTAAAAAGGAGAAATAATATGTACACAATAGAAGTAATATATCAAAACAGTTATAACAATCAAGGTTATACATACAAAGTTGATAATAGAGTAAAAGTAGTTGCAGGTGATATTGTAGTCGTGCCTGTAAGTGAAGATTATATCTTCAAAGTAGCAAAAGTTAAAGAAGTGCACGATAAACCTAAACTTAAAGACAATATAAAATATAGATATATAGTCGCAAAAGTAGATATGAGTGTATACTACTCATTGATTAAAATTGAAAGTAGTGATTATATAACTGATGACATAAAATCTATAGTAGATGATATGCAACAAATGAATAAAAAATACTTAGAATTAGAACAATTAGCAGATTTTTATGAAGCTAGAGAGGGTTTTTCAACACCCTATGAAGATGATCTTTACGATATATTACATCATTGGGCAATTAAGCAACCTGAAATTCAGCGAGTAGTAGACAAAGACTTCATACAACCACGGCTAATGTTTAAATGTATGGTTACTGATAGTGATATAACATATGATGTTAACAAAGAAGAGGATTAATTATGGCAAGACCAATGATATTAATGAAAGAAAACTTATTAGCTGTATTACATAATAAACATAAAGAAGGTGTTAAATATGATACTTTGATAAAGAATTATAATTTAAAAATAACAGGCCCAACATTAAAAAAACTTATAAAATATTATGAAATAATGCTAAAAAACGAAGGCGAGGTTAAAACAACTGTATGCAATAGTCTGTTCCCAGATTGGTTAGTTTATAATACTATAAAAGAAGATGTCCAACATCAACCAACTGGATGGATATACGATGGTAATATGCCATTAGGCGTATGGAAAGAAAATAAGAGGTAATATATGATACTACAGCAATTTATAGATGCTGGGTGGTATACTGTGCCTCTTAAAGGGCAATTAAAAAGAACTGAAACAGGTAAAAAAACTTTACCTATATTTGAGTCTAATTGGCGACAAGTATATAAAAATAAATTTAATGATAAAGCAGTTCTTTTAGGCGGAGCATTGACAGGAGCAATAAGTGGTATAGTAGCTATTGATTGTGACAATGACAATACCTATAAAGTATTTAAAGCATTAGACCCAGAGTATAACTTTCATTTAATAAGTATAGGTAAGCCAGAAGGTGGCGGCACTATAATATATAAATACAGCAATGATTTAGCTACATTTAGTTTAGCAGATGGTTCATTTGCTTTAGATTTCTATGCTGATGATGGTTTTATATATTTACCCACAGAAGATAACTATACAAAAGAACCTTGGAGATATGATAAAATACCAGAACTAAAAGAAGTACCTGAACCAATTAAAGCATTATTAAAAACTTTAATAAAAAAGCAAACAATCAAAAAAGTAGGCACTGCACATAATAGCCCTACTATATCTAATAGATTAGCTCCAATGCTAAAAGAATTTGTTAAAGACAAACAATACACACCTGTTTTGTTCAAAATAATAACTCCTAAAGCATTTAGAGATTTACCTAAATATGTAAGACAAGGACATTTACACCCTGAAGATGTACCATTAGGTAGAGGCTCTGAATATTTATCTAAAATATCAGCGATATTAGGAGCTGATATAAGTGTTAGTAGAGAGTTATATCAAAATTCAATGCAAACCATAAACAATTTATGGTCAAAGCCATTAGATATTAAAAGACTTAGAGCTACTATTATTAATCCTATGATAGAAGAAAAAGTATTAATAGATAATAAAATTATCTGGCAATATGATAAACATTGGGAAAAGATGGGCTTTATAGCTACCGCTATGAATGGTGAATATATTGAAAGTTTTTTTGATGATGTCAAATCAGTTTATTACCTTATAAATTATACTGCACCGTATGTTAAAACATTCAGTGACAAAAGGCCTTGTATAACAACACTTAAGACATTGACAGGCAAGTCTATAACTGAAACTCAATATGATACAGTTAAAAAATTAATAAGAACTAAACTAGACCCATCAAAAGAATTTGGGCATATAATAGGTTCAGATGAATTTAACTTATTTAGGCAAACACCTGAATTAGATGTTTTAAATTACCCAGATGCATATGCTTTACAATATAAAAGACCATTGACAATAATAAAATACATAGAAACCTTGATACCTGACGATTTTATGAGGTCCTATATATTATCATTTATAAAAACTAAACTAACAACATTTAGATATTCACCTATTATAATATATTTTATTGGAGCCCACGGCTCAGGCAAGGATACATTTGTAAGTATCTTAAGTAGAATATTAGGTATGGATTATATAACTAAGCCAGATACAAGAGTGTTTTTAGAGCAATATAATGGTTGGTTATTAGATAAATATTTTATACAGCTTGATGAGTATGGCAATAAATTGTCAAGAGCCGCTGATAAGCAAGAAGTATTAGGTAAAATAAAGTCATATAGCGGGTCATCTAAAATACAGATAAGAGCTATGAGACAAGACGGCTTTAACTATAACCATTCTTTAACTATAATACTAACTGCTAATAGCAATCCAATACCATTAGAAACTGAAGATAGAAGAATAGCTTTTGTTAAGACACCTAATAGACTTGACAAACAAAGTTGGGTAAGTGAAATAGGAGGGATAACTGCAGTTATCAATAATATAGAAAAAGAAACTATGGATTTTTGTTACTACTTAGCTACTGAAGTTAAAAATCTACACGATGACGATTATGTAGTAGCACCTGAAACTAGTGATAAAGAACAGTTGATTATAGATAGTATGCCTGCTTACCAACAAATATTATATTTTATATCTCATAGTCAATATGATAAACTTGAAGATATGGCTATTGAAAATGGCGTAAAAGACTTTACAGAAGGCTGGAATGTAGGTAGAATTATGCATACTAAATTAGCAGAACTGTATGATGTTATCACCGAAGGGCAAGGCAATGCTAGGATGTTGGTTAAAGCTTTGAAAGATGCTGGTATAAATAGAAGTCATACAACTAAAAAAGGTAAGAATTGCTTTTTTTATTTTTTATTTGATTTACATAAATATAAAGTAAAAATGCCAATATCAGAATTTAGTGAAGTTAATGATGGTGACTTTATAGAACCACAAATTAAAAAACTAGAAGAATGAGCAAAATATTAGATACATTTAAAGTTTTTATAGAGGATAATAAAGCTCCGTATATGTATATAACTGGCGCTGCCGGCACAGGAAAAACTACTAGTTTAAGTGACACTATAGAATATTGCTTAGCTAATGAAATAAAGCATTGTGTATGTGCATATACACATAAAGCAGTAGGTATATTAGCCAGTAAAATGCCTAGAAATACTAATATAGCTACATTACATAGTTTTTTAAAAAAAGTTCCAACTATAGATACTAATGCTATAAAATTAAGATTAATTGAAGGTAATGCTGTAATTGGAAAATCTGAAGATGTAAGTGTTATATTTATAGATGAATTCTCTATGATTGGAAATAAAGATTATGAGGATATACAAGCGTTACAATGGAATGATGATGGTATATTAAAAACTAAAGTAATATTTATTGGCGATTTAAATCAATTACCACCTATAGCTGATGCACAATCAGTAATACCTGAAGGTGAGTATCATATAAAATTAACTAAAATATATAGACAAGATAATAGTAATCCACTATTAAATACATTAACAAAATTAACTAATTATATTAGTGGCGATGAGCCTAAGCCACTAAAAGAACATAGTACTTTTAAAAGAGGAGTAAACTTAATATCTGAGTATAATAAACATACTAGCGCAATAGTATTAGCATATACAAATGAAAGAGTACAAGTTATTAATAGGCTTATAGAAGGTAAATCAGAACTAACTATATACGATAGAGTATTTAGCCCTACAATAAGACGTTATGGTAATATAGCATCTATATTAAGCAGATCTGAAATTACAAATATAACTAAAATAGATAATAAAATTTTAAATAAAGACTCTAAATATAGAACATTAGAAACATTAATTAATTTAGGTATAGATTTTGTTAAAATTGAAGAGGAAAATGAAACTACTTCTGATATACTAATACATAATAGAGCTATAGTATTTGGGCATAAAGATTATCTAAATAAAAGCAAAGAATTAAAAAATAAAGCTATCGATATAAATAAAACTATCGAAAGACAATTTAAATGCAATCCTATTGAATGGAGTATAAATAACAAAGGCCATATGCTAAATAGAAAAAGAGCAAAAGCTTGGAGAGAATTTTTAGCTTTTAATAGTTGTGTTATATGTGTAGATTTTACACACGCTTTGACAGTACATAAATCTCAAGGAAGCACATATGATACAGTACTTATAGATACAGAAGATTTAGCTGTATGTGCTGATAAAAATTATAAATTATATCTGCAATTATTATATGTTGCTATAAGTAGAGCAAGTAAACAAGTGTTTACTAATTAATAAAATTTAGTAACAAAATTTATTCAAAAATTAATTTATATTTATATAAAAATATGATATAATATAATTGTTTAATGATGTTATATTAAACTTTTTTAACTTAAAAGGAGAGCCAAATGGCAGAATTAATAAAAGTAACAACCCCAAATGGGAAATTAATGTGGGTGAATATATCAGGAGTAGGTAAAGTAAACTATAATGAAGATGGCAGAGAATATGTGGCATCTGTACTATTAGACGCAGCTATAGCAAAGCCTTTACTAGAGCAAATAAACTCAGCTTATGAAAATGACCATCAAAAAGATAAAAAACAAAGGTCTTTAGGTTATAAATCTTGCGATGAAGATGGCGCAGCTAATGAGGATGGTAAATACTATAGTTTTAATTTTAAAACAAGCACTACTTATCAAGATGGTAAAAGTAAAAGAATTACTGTTTACAATTCTAAAGCACAAAAAGTAGACTTAGGTGAGGCTAAAATTGGCAACGGCTCTATTGGAGCTATAAGCGGTAGTATGAGATACTACATAAATGGCAAAGAAGATGGTGTTAGTTTATGGCTAAATGCTGTTCAGATAACCAAGTTTGAAGAATATGTAGATGATGCTGGCTTTGAAGAGCAAGGAGATGGTTTCACTGGTATTGAAGATAAAGATACAGGGTTTACTGGCCAACCTGAAAATCCTACTAAAGAAGAGAAACCAAAAAATGCTACTAAACCAAGACTTTAATTTTAAAGTAAATCTATAAGCGAATAGTAAGGGTTGGTCTCCAATCGCTCAAGTAGGTGAGAAGCCTACAACTAAATATAACTAGGAGAAATTATGAGTATTATAATAGTAGCTAATAAAAAGTATAGCATAGAATTATACACAGATTCGCAAGAAACTTCTTATAGTAATAATGTAACATATACTAATAAAATAACTGAATTTAGTTGCACAAAGAATAATAAAGATGGTACAAGTATTGTTTTGCCTGTGCGTATAGCTGATGTAGGAAATAAAGCATTCATAAGCGGTTTTACAAATTATCTTATATACCACGATTTTATTATAGACTATGATAGAAGTGTTATAGACAATATAAGAGTATTTATTGCAGATTTCTTAGACTGGTCTAGCAGAAAAAAAATTGATTATGATTTTTCAGCAATATTAATAGTTGATGAAGAAGTATATAACATAACTGGTATTGCTGTTGAAAAAATTGATGTGGGTAACTATAAATGTTTAGGCTCTGGTGATCAATATGCCATAGGAGCTATGGAAGCTTGTAACGATGTTAAAAAAGCCATAGAAATTGCATGCTCACAAGATGTATATTGTGGTGGACCTATAAACAAAATAGAAATTCAAAAGAATTAATCTATAATATTACTTCATTAATCACTCAATAAAGTAAGTTAAGATTATTAGTCTTGTAGCTGGACTTAAAATAGCTACACTAACTAGGAGAAATTATGATTAAAGAATTAGCAGATTTTAAGTATAAATTTATACAAGATGAAAATTTTGATGAGTACTTGTCAAAATTAATAGCTTTTGATAAGCCATTAATGTTAGATTTAGAAACAATAGGTCTTTATGGTAAAATAAGATTAGCTCAGTTTTACCAAGAAGACTTCGAGATGCCTATACTGGTAGAATATCCAGATATACATAGACTAGCTAATTTGCTAAATAAATGTATTGTAGTATGCCATAGAGCTACTTATGATATATCTACAATACAAGAAAATTTAGGTAAAATACCTTGGCGACCAAGAAATATAGAAGATACTTTTTATCTATCAAGATTATTTTTCTATAATAAAGAAAAATTTAAACTTGATGAGTGTATAACATATGCTCTTGGTTATAATCCTTATCATAAATTAAATAGTGATAAGTCTGATTTACAAAAGTCAGACTGGGATAATCCAGTTCTTAGCGAAGAGCAGAAGTTATATGCTGCTTTTGATGTATATTATATGTATGCACTATGGAAAGTAGTGAAGCAACAAAAAGACGATAAATCTTATAAGCTAGATATAATGACATTAAAAAGTAATCTAATGTTTCAAAGAAATGGGCTACCAGTTAATATTGCTAGAGTAAATAAAAGATTTGAAAATAATCAAAATGAAATAGATAAAATAGCTTTACCAATTAACTGTAATAGCTATCAACAAGTAAGAGCTTATATAGACAGTGATAAATCTGATGATGAAGGCTTAGCAGAATTATCAGCTCAAGGTAACGAAAGAGCAGTAGCTGTTAGACAAACTAGAAAATTAACTAAAGAAAATAGTTTTTTGAAAAAATATAGCACAGATGATGGAAAGATATATGGTATGTTTAGTCCAAGTGCTAGGTCTGGTAGAAGTACTTGTAGTAATCAGAACTTACAACAACTTCCTAGAAGTACAAAGGAATGCTTTGGAGTTGAAGAAAATGGTGATGAAGTAATGGTATACTCAGATTTTTCTCAGTTAGAATTGAGATGTATATGTGCTATTACAGGTGACACAGAAATGAAAGCATTATTTAATACTGGTATAGATATACACTCATACACAGCTGAAAGATTGTTTAACACTAATAAACTAACTAAAAAACAAAGGCAAATAGCCAAAACTTGTAATTTTGGTTTATTATATGGTGCCGGAGTAAATGTTTTTATGAAAGTGCTTTTAAAAAGTACTGGTGTATTATTGAATTATGATGAAGCTAGTGTTATATGCAGAAGATGGAAAAACTTATGGCCAGCTGTTAAAGAATGGCAACAAAAAGGCATAAAAGATTGGAGAAATAAAACACCTTGGCAAACTCCTTTAGGTAGAAGATATACAGCTAAAATGATGACTGACCAGTTAAATATCCAGGTCCAAGGAATGGGAGCCGAAGTAGCCAAGTTAGCTAATATTTTTATGGAAGATTATTTTAACGATGCTGGCTATGAATGGAGATTATGGCAAAGAAATTTTATTCACGACTCGTATATATTTGTATTGCCTAATAATGAGCAATTGTATAAAAAAGTTTGCACCATAATTGCAAATAGTATGCAAGAAGCTTGGTTTCATATGAGTAAATCTTGCAAAATAAAGAATTTACCAATGCCAACTAAAGTAAGTGTTGGTTATAATTGGGGTGATATTGATGATGATGGTATAACTGTTTATATCCATAAACAATAGGAGAATATAATGGTAGATAGTGATGAAATAAATTGGGAGCATAGATACAAAAACTTAGTTAAAGATATATTAGTTAATGGAGAAGAAAGAAAAGGCCGCAACGGCATTACAAAATCTTTGTTTGGCAAAATATTGAAAGTAGATGTAAAAAACCAAGGTTTTCCGATATTACAAGGCCGTAAAATGTATTACGAAGGTGTATTTGGTGAATTAGCTGCAATGTTGCACGGTGCTCAAACAGTTCAGGAATTTGAAAAACACGGTTGTAATTATTGGAAGTCTTGGGCTGATAAAGATGGCAAACTAAATATAGATTATGGAAGAGCTTGGAAAGACTTTAATGGTGTTAATCAATTAGATGAATTAATTCACAAGCTTAGAAAAAACCCAAATGATAGAAGAATGATAATAAGTGGGTGGCGACCAGATAAACTTGAAGAGTTAAGTCTACCTTGTTGTCATTTATTGTATCAATGGTATGTAAGAGATGGTAATATATTAGATATGATATGGTATCAAAGGTCTGTTGATACTATGATAGGATTGCCTAGTGATATAATATTTGCCGCAGCTTGGAATATGGTCATAGCTACTCAAGTAGGTATGATACCAGGAGAGCTAACTTTTATGTTAGGCGATACTCATATATATGAGCAACATTATAATGAAGCATTTAAATACATTAAATCAGTTGAGGGTCACTATTTTAAATATATAAACTCTTATATAGATAGAACGGCTACTGTCCATAATTTTAACAAGGATATGTTAACAATATCATCATACAGACCACAAAAATCAATCAAATTTGAATTAATAAAATAATGTTATGGAAAATATAAACAAACAAATAAAAAGGGCCATATCGTGGAATATGGAACGATATGAAAGAGAATTTAATTTTGAGCTTGCAAGGTCATTATTATTTGAAGAAGTTTATGAATTAAATATGGCTAGAAATGAAGTTGAAATATTAGATGCTGTAGGTGATATAACTTTTGTGTTTATAGGTATGCTATGGAAACTTAATATAGATGAGTATCATATAACAAGCTTATTTACTAGGTATATGACTATAAAAGATGATAATGAAACAATTAGTAAACATATCTTCGGTAGTGCGCTATATATTAATAACATTAGCGGACAGAAAAAAGAATTAGTGATGATGCTAATAGCATTAGCTTTATATTCTATTTTTGTTGTATGTTACACAAAATTAACTCATATAGGAATGTTAGACAAATTTAGTGACGTATTAAAAATTATCTGTGATAGCAATGAAACTAAATCTGTACCTAAAGAAAAAGTGTCTGCAGATATTAAAGCTAATGTTACAAAAGGCCCAAATTATGTAGAGCCACATAAAGAGTTACATAAATTAATTACAGGAGAATTATGAATAAACTAGATAAAATAGTAAAGACTTGTATTGATGAAGCAACTTTATCCAAAGCTACAAAAAGAAAAGTAGGAGCTGTAATAGTTTTGGCAGAAACTGGTGAAATAATTGGCAAAGGTCACAATTATGCTACAGATGGCGGGCCTTGTGAAGTAAATGGTGTAACAAGAAGTCAAGTTATGCATGCTGAAATAGCCGCAATTACAAATGCTAAAAAAAATTATGGCATAGATGTATTTAAATTTAACAAGTATCCAAAATATGATATGTATGTTACTCATCAGCCTTGCCGTGATTGTATGTTAGCTATAGAAAATGTAGGAATAAACAATGTTGTTATTATAGACGATTTTTTAAAGTTTGATAATAATAAAATTAGGTATGATTTAATACCGCCAGAAGTTAACAAAGCTTTAGCTGAAGTATTAACATATGGAGCTAAAAAGTATAAGCCAAATAATTGGAAAAAATGTAGCGACATTGAAAAATATATTGCAGCACTACTAAGGCATTTAGAGGCTCATAGAGCTGGTGAAATGCTAGACAAAGACAGTGGATTATTACATATAGCACATGCTTTAACAAATGCTGCTTTTGTAACATATTTTATAACTAATAAGGAGAGTATAAATGAAAAAAATAATAATAAGACCTAGTAGCATAGCATCATTTGTCAGTTGTCCTAGACAGTGGTATAATGTATTTATATTAGGTCATAACACTATACCTAATGTTAGAGCAGTAATAGGCACTGGTATCCACGCTGGAGCTGAAGCTTTATGGAAAGAAGCAATTAAAACAAAAGATAAAAGCAATCCAAATATGTCTATGGTAAACGATGCTGCAATAGAAGCATATGACGAAGAAGCTAAATTAGGTAATCTTCAATATGAAGAGGATGTTGATGATAACATAGCCAGAGCAACAATTCTAAAGGGTACTAAAGCTTTTATTGAAGATATAGTACCATATACTAAAATACCAATCAATGTTGAAACTCGTGTAACAGTAGATATAAACCATTGTATGGTTAAAGGTATAAGTGGCACTATTGATTATATAAGCCGAGACACGATTGCTGATATTAAAACTAGTAAAAGAAAAATAGTACCACAAAGTCATCAAATACAACAAAGTATATACACTTATTTAGCTGAAAATAATGGTTATAATATTAAGAATACCCTAATACAGGGAGTTGTTTTAGCTAAAACTAAAACTGTTGGCGGTATAGACCGCTTACAAACTAATATACGACAAGCTAAATATATTGTCAACAATTTATTAGACAGATTAGATGCTTTACATGCTGGGGTAGACCCAGATATGTTATTCCCAGGTAATCCAAAACACTATTTATGTAGCGATAGGTATTGTAATTTAAGACCAAGCTGTCCTTTTGTACACGGTATCAAATGAAAAAATAAGTTAATATGAAACTAACAAGTAAAGAAGCTATAGAATATGTTATAAAAGAGTATGGCTATAACAGCTATTATTCTATAGCCGCTGAGCTTAGCAAAACTGATACGGTAAAGGTTCAGACGATACAAATCAGTAATTATCATAAAGGTCGTAGAGTTATGGGACAAAAAGTTGCTGAACATTTTCTAGTTGTGTTTGGAATTGAAATAACAGATACATACCATTCTCAAGGGAGACCATCAGAATGGTAATGCCGCCGAGAAAATATCAGTTAGAAACAGCGGATGAAACTTTTACAGTAATAAAAGAATATGGTATTGTTTATCTGGCTATGGAAGAACGAACAGGTAAGTCAATAACTGCTATGTTAACAGCAGAAAAAAGTAAGTTAGTTAATAATGTATTAATAATTACTAAAAAAAATCCAATTGAAGATTGGTTAGAGACTTTAAGACAAACACCTTGGAAAACAAAGAATTATAATGTAATTAATTATCATTCAGTGCATAAAATACCAAAAATTAATTATGATATTATAATATTAGATGAAGCACATAATTACATATCTTGTTATCCAAAACGTAGTAAATTATGGGAAAAAGTTAAAGAAATTTGTTATACAAAACCAATTATATACATGAGTGCTACCCCTTATGCACAAGGTATGCAGTTACTATATAATCAATTTGCATTATGTATGTATAGTCCTTGGAAACAGTATTCAAATTACTACAGATGGTATAACGATTATGCTATTTTAAACGATAATGGTGAGAAATACTCTAAACGTATAAACGGTATTACATTAACTGACTATACAAAGGTCGATAATGATAGAATAAAAAAAGAAACAGAGCATTTGTTTATTATTAAAACTAGGGCAGAGTTAGGTTTTAAGCAAGAACCAAAAGATGTTAAGCATTATATAGAATTAAGTGATATTACTAAGTATGCTTATAATACATTACTAGATAACAATGTATTAGAGTTTGAATTAAATGGTAAAGATTATACAATAATAGCAGACACTACTATGAAATTAAGATATGCTCTTCATATGATTGAAGGTGGTACTATTAAAATTGATAATGAGCATATCTGCTTAAATATTAAAGAAAAAATTGACTATATATTAGATAAATGGGGTGACACAGATAATGTAGCTATTATGTACCAATATATAGCTGAATTTAATAAGCTTAAAAATGTATTTAAAAAAGCAGTACTATTGCAATCAACAAGCTATGCTGAAGGTATAGATTTATCACACATAGAACATTTGATAATATATAGCCAGAATTTTAGCGTAGCAAAGCATGTACAAAGACGTGCTAGGCAAGCTAATATAAATAGAACTAAAGAAATAAAAGTTAATTTTTTACTTGTTAAAAAAGCTATATCAGAACAAGTATACAAAACAGTCACCAAAAATAAAGTTA
>CAKMYR010000002.1:6979-22254 GCA_929200175.1 uncultured Gammaproteobacteria bacterium | reverse complement strand
ATATAATTATGAGACTAATAAATAAATTAGCAAAAGCTAATGGAAGATTAGAAAAAGAAGAAATATTAAGTAGAGCTACTGAACTTGAGAAAAAAGTACTATATTATGCCTATAATCCATATATGAATTATGGAATAAGTAATGTAGTTCCTACTGAAGAACTTGGCGATGCTAATGAAGGAATTTTTTATTTGCTTGATAAATTAGCTAATAGAAAAATAACTGGTAGTGCTGCAAGAAAAGAATTGCAACATTATGCTGAAATATACGGGCATTTAATTTATCTAATATGCCGTAAAAATTTAAACTGTGGTATATCAGTAAAAACAATAAACAAAGTTTTTCCAAGATTTATACCAGAATTTAATGTTCAATTAGCTAAAGAAGTACCACTAGTTAATTTGAGATATCCAGTACTAGCACAAATAAAGTATGATGGAGTTAGAGTAATAGCTATTATTAATGCTACAGATAAAACTTGTAGTTTGTTAACTCGTAATGGTAAAACTATAAACTGTCCAAATTTGGTAGAATTATTATTATCAAAAGTAAAAGATAATATAGTATTAGATGGTGAAATAACAATTGCTAATGGTAAGATGGCTGATAGAACTAGTATTAGTGGTAGAGTGAATTCAGCTATACACGGAGGTATTTTAGAAGTTAATGATATATGTTATAATGTATTTGATTGTATGACTATTAATGAGTTTAATACAGCCACTTGTAATCATAATTATTTTGCCAGACTCACAAACTTAAAATTTTATACAACTAAAATAGATAATAAATTAGTAAAATTTGTTGAGTCAATAGAAATACACAATGCAGAAAATGGTAATAATTACTATACTAAAGTATTATCTAAAGGTTATGAAGGTTTAATATTAAAGAGCAGTATACATAGGTATACTTTTAAAAGGTCTAAGGACTGGGTCAAAGTAAAAGCTATAAGAAGTGCAGATTTAGTATGTATACAATCATTGCACGGTAAGCAAGGAACTAAATACGAGAACTGTATAGGTTCATTACACTGTTGCGGTGTAATAAATGGTAAAGAGATTGCCGTTAATGTCGGCTCCGGCTTAAGCGACACACAAAGAAAATTTGATAATAGTTATTTTGATGGAAAAACTATTGAAGTAAAATATAATGATATTATTCGTAATGCTAACAATAACGGGTGGACATTGTTTCTACCTAGATTTATTGCAATAAGGTTTGATAAATGAATGGTTCCAAATTGACTAGTATATTAATCAAAAGAATTGAAACTGCATATAAAGGTTATGCAGTTAATACTATTATAGTTAATAAGGCAGGTACACCTGATATATTAGCTTGTATTGATGGTAAATTCTTTGGATTTGAAGTAAAAGGATATAGAGATAAGGAAAGACCTTTACAATCTCATAAATTAGATATGATAGGCAAAGCTGGAGGATATAGTGGTTATGTTCGCTCAGTTGCTGATATGGATTATATAATAAAAAATAATATTAGATATAAAAAATCTAATGATACTGAAAAAATAAGTCTTTAATATTATATCAAATCTTGATTAAAAATTTTAATAGATATAATTATATCTATTAAAATTTTTTGTTTGAATATGGACAAATTTAACAATCTATTTTTTATAAGAATTAATACCGTTAACACCAAAGCTAGCAGTTACTACTGCTCCGAATAATGTTGTTATTGGCGTGAACAATTCTTTTATAGTAACTATAGCATTATCCACTGCTTTGTACTCTACACCGTCTTTTATAATAGTTGGTGTTAAATCAAATGCTTGTAATAGTAGTAATACTAATGCTAGTAATATGTAAATTGAATAAAGTCTTGAAACAGTTAGGCTTATTTGTCTTCTCATTAAACCATTTGGGTCTAAAGTCTTCACCATTATAGCTTTAGCTTCCGCTTTTTCTTTATCTGTGTCTATCCATTCTTTAGCAATATTTTCAACACTGCCAATAACACCTCCTGTCAACCACTTGAGCATATATCCTCCTTTATATTAAAAATCCATTACCATTATTATTGTTGTTATTATTATTTGCAATGCTTGTGCCACCTGATACTATTATTGCACTTTTACTATTTACCGTGATAAAACCATTTGAATTGTCTATAAAAGTTGTTTTGCTATTATTATCACCTTCTTGTCTAAATGAAAAAGCTTTTAAATTTATTGTGCAATCTGTATTTTCAGCGGCTTGCCTAACTTTAAATAAGCTATTTTGGTGTAATATCAACTCATAAGTATCTATCTTTATAGTGAAAGGACTTATTAGAAAATTCTTTGAGGACTGCAATTTTTCTATAAAAAAAGCGTAAGGTATAAAATCTTCTATCTTTGCAGTCCATATCTTATTTACTGAATCCCATCTATCATCTGTTGAATAATCAGCTGGCAGCACATATTCAGCTATATTATCAGCTACATTATACCGCCAATGATTAGCTATTAAATTTTGCTCAGTAGTTAGACTTTCTGGTAATATGTCAACTCCATCGGATTTTTTAATTCTAGATAGTGTCATACTTAATCTAACTCCATAATTGCCAGAATTAATCTCAGCTATATCAGATCTATATCCTCCAACACCGTCAGCTACAACCAAATATTCAGTATTTGGTTCTACTTCTATACTACTATTATTATCAGCAGTCAATATGTTTGTTCTCAGTAAACTACCTTGTGATTTTAACCATAGTCCATATACTTTTGATGTTATAGCAGAGTCTCCAATAATACTAACATTTATATCAACTTTGCCATTATTTTTGACATAGTTAACATTTAAGTTACCAAGATTAGTTATAGAGCTAACTTTAATAGCATTTAAACTATCAGTTGTATTCAGCTCACCGGTAGACTCAATTTTTATTGTATATGTGTCTATTTCTACCAAACTTCCTTTAATAGAAATGAAATTATCTGTGCCCATATTAGCATCTTTATTCAAATGATAAGTACAATAATTGTATAATTCTTGTAAAGTTCTACTTTCTGATATAGTAATTACAGTACCTGTTATACTTATCCCTGTAATTGTACTTGAGTCTATAGTAGTATCATATGCTTCATTTACTAGATGTTCTTCTATAATAACTGGATTATTCATAGATAGCGATTTATAAGTTATATCTTGATAACCTAGTCTTCTTATAGTTATATTAACTGTATTTCTGCTATTACTAATACCACCTGATACTTCTCTTACCCTACATAATATTACATTTCTACCGCTAAAATAGTTTAAAGCATCTCCACTATTGTCTTTTGGAGTACATTTATCCGTAGTTAGTTGTGAGTTGAATGTATAAATTCCACTTACTACTCTTATCTTTGCATCGTCATGCCTTATGGCAGTTACATCTAATGAGAATAATTCATATAGTTTTCTACTAGTAGAACTATTTACTGCATTTAAGCTTAATATGTTGTTAGTAGTTCCTTCATAAATAGGGTCTATGATATTTAAGCTACTAGTAGCATTACTGCCCATTCTAATAGATAATGAACTGGTAATGCCTACAGTTTTAAATCCTGGTAAGTCAGTAAATCCTGCAGTACTTCTAGCACAGTATACAAATGTAGTTCCTGAACTACCTGGTAAAACATTTAAACAAATATTTTGGTATTCTTTTGAACCAAATTGTATATAAACATAACCGCCGGTTCTTTTGAAATTAAACCTGGTAAATCCTGTTAATGCTGTTCTACTATTATCATCTTCTAAATGAAGATATAAATTACCATTACCTAATAAATTTAAAGTTAAATCTTCTGTAATAAGACCAGCATTGAAGTGTAGTAAATCATATCTGCCACCATTAGGAGTTATTGACATTGTTAGGGCTTTACCTTCTATTATGCCTAACATAAAATCACTACCAGGACTGCCTTGAAGTACTAAGCTAGTGCTATTACCAAATATAACTTTTGCTCCAGTTGCAACGTTTAATCTTCCATCAGTCGCATTACCGTCTAAGTTATAATTAGCTCCTATATCAGCTGATAAATCTCTAGTATCAGTGCCAGTTACTGCTGTGAATGTATTATTATCTAAAGCCATTTTATCTCCAAATTAAGTTAATATTTCTATTGTATACTCACCATCAGATAAAAATCTTATAGCTGTTATTGGTGTATTTATAGATAGTCCACTAGTAGAAGATACAGTTCCTATGGATGTATTATACCAAATAGCTGTATCTTCTACTATCTTTCTTTTATCTCCAAGTGTATACTGTAAAGTTACACTTGTTGTTATATCAGTTATCATTACAGATATAATTTTATGATGGCCAGGAATTATAACAGCTTTGCTATTATTAGTTATACTATTATAAAGATAGTGTGAATTTCTACTATCTTTATATTCTAAATTAATTATTTCCATATGTTACATCTCCTTTTTATTTTTATACTGTTCTATTTGTATTTTTATTGCTTCTAATTTTAGCTCAGTCCAAGTTTTTAATTGTTCAGCATCTTTAGAATTAAGAGTAGAACTCTCCAAATATGCTATTCTTATGTCATAGTTCTTTAATGCTTCTCTTACATAAGTTACATCTGTCTGTATAACAGCTATTTTAGTAACTAAACTATAAGATAAAGAAATTATAGCTAATATACCTGCCAGCATTATTCCTCCAGCTAATTTAACCCAAAATCCATTTAATTTTATTTCAGTATTCATTTATTAATCTCCTTTTTTGTCTTTTTTACTTTTCTTAATTTTAGCTTCTTTAGCTTTCATTTCTTTTATTCTATCTCTAATATCTTTAGCTTCCATTTCCTCATTAATTTTTCTTATTTTATCTACAAATTTATTTCTACCTGGCTTAATAACATCTATAAGACCTTTTAGCTCTTTATTTAATTTTTTTACTCTAGCTTCTTTTGCTTTAGTCATACTTTTATCTTTAATAATTTTTTCTGCTTCTTCTACTTTTTTCTTAATAATTTTCTCATTATTAATTTTAGTATATTTTTTAGTTTTTGTAGAGCTAGTTTTTGGTATTATTTTAACTTTGCCTTCATCTATTTTTTTGCCTAATTCTTTATTTATTTTTCTATGAGTTGTTTTACCACTCTTAGTTTTTATTATAGGTTTTTTAGACTTAGGCTTAGATGCTTTTTTTATCATCTCTACTTTAGTTTTTTTTATTTTTTTATCTAATTGTTTATTTAATTTTTTATACCCTTCTTTTTGACCTTTTTTAGTTTTTACAATTTTTACTACTTTAGGCTTTTTAGTTTTTATATTTTGCAACGACTCAGTAGTATTTGGTTTACTAGAGTTATTTATTTTACGTGCTTTAGGTATTATAGGTACTGATGATACATCATCTATTACCTTATTCAATTCTTGATTTAATTTATTATAACTTTTATTATTTGGCTTACCTTTACTCAATACTTCAGGGCTTAACTTAGGTAATATTGTTTGCTTAGTAGGATTTATTTTATCTAATAACATTATTTTTCCATCATAATGCATGGCTTGAAAACCTTTTTTAGCCAATCTTTTAGGCAATGACTTTAATTTTCTTATTTCATTAGGTTTAACTTCTCTACCCATAACCTCATTTATTTCTTTTGTAGTAGCTACTTTATCTTTTGGTATATCATACCTATTGATATTCCTAGAAATTCTTTCAGTTTCTTCTTTTAAATAATAGCCTTCACCTAAAAAACCTTTAGTAGGTTTTAATACTTTATCGGCATCATGGTAAACAGTTACTACTTTTTTAGGTGGAGCTTCATTACCTCTTTTGACAAACTCACCTTGATAATTTTTTACCATATCTATTACATTATCTTGTTCCTCTTTTGGAAAACTTCTTATAAAAAATGATACATTTTTAGTATCAATAGGATTATCTAATACTTTTCCAGTTAATTCTACCAATGCTAGTCTATCTGCTTTTTCTCCAGGTAGCAATATTTTAACATAGTTGAACACCTTAGACGCTATTTCGTATTGTGCTCTTACAACAGGGTCTACAGTTAAATAACTTTTAAAAGCAGTTATATGTATATTACCCATTAGCCTACCTAAAGTTACATCTCCTTTAAATATTTTTGAATAATCATTTACAAGAGAAATATATTTCTTAGAAGCTTTACTATTGAAGATACTTTCATATTCTTTTAATTTGTCTGCTAATTGTGGAAAATGTATAGCTTGTAAGCTTGTACTGTGCTCTCCAGCAGTATATCTTCTAGTCAATTCTTCTAACACAGAACCTTCAACTTTATCTCTCAATTTAACAGGCAATTTATCCATTACTTTCAAATAAGTATTGTCTATTGAAAGAGATAAATCTGTAAAGGAATTAACTATTTTTTCTGCTAGAGCGCCTTGCTCATCATCTTTTAAACCATTTGGGCCAACTATTTCTTTATACAATTTATTACTTTGTATTTTTTTCATACTAGAATATTGACTATTAGCTGACTCCCATTCTTTAAGCCATAATTTAGCCTGTTTATCAGGTAAATGATTTTTTGCAGTTTTCTCTATCTCTTTATTTACAATCTTAAGACTTTTTTTAAGAGCTTCTCTAGAAGTTGGCGATGTTACTGAATTTTTATAAGCACTAATAAATTTTCTTAAATCTAATAAGTCACTAAATGTTCTAGAACTATTAGAACTAGGATTTTCTAAACTTTTTATTACTTTTTCAAAACCTGATAATTCGGATATATCATCTACTTTGTTATCAGCTTCTCTTGAAATAGGCTTTAATGTCAATTTAGTTATATCAAAACGATAATCAGTTTTATCTATAATTTCTGCAGCAGTACTTTTAACTTTTCTGTAAAGTTCTTCTACCTGATGTTCATATTGAGTAAAAGCTTCTCTAACTTGTACTGGTACATTACCTGGCGCTAATTTTGAGACAACATTAGTAAACTGTTTAGCTCTTTTGTCTATCTCATTTACTATCCTCATAGTATTTGCTTCAGATGCTCCAATTAATTGAGAAGTATTAGGATTAGTCTGCAAGAAAAACATTATTTCTTTTTCTTCTTTAGATAAAGGTACTTTATTACCTAATTTATCAAATTTTGTAAACTGTGTTTCAAGATTATTTTTTTTAGCTATAGTTTCCCAAAACTGCATTGACTCTTGTATTTGCTCTTTGGTAATATTAAAATCCTTAGTCAATATGTCATATGCACCTTTTTGGTTACCATTCTTAAATGTATTATAGGCATGACTAACTGTTTTAATTACTTTATTTGATACAGGTTTAGCCGCATATTTCCAAAAAGCACCGCCAACTATAGACATAGTTACATCAAATACACCTGAGTCTATCATTTTAGATGCCATTACATTAACATCTAACTCTTCTTTAAATTTTATAGCATTACTTAAAAAATCTAAGTCTTCATCATTACTAAGCTTTGCAGTATTACTAAGATAATCGTTTTGTGCTCCAACCATTGAGCCTAACGCAGAACCTGCCAACATTCCTGTTAAACCTGCGCTACTTCCAATAATACCACCACCAATAGCATATCCAAGTTCAGCTTTACCTGCTATAAGTAAATCAATGAACCCAGGTTCTATATTATGTGAATTACCATATTTGTCTTGCATCATTAATTCACCATTTCTTTCGTCTATATAAGCATTTATACCTTTTTTTCTAAGAGTAGTAACAGTATTAGCTACTATATCTGCACTATCTTGTTTTGCTTGTCTAACTAAATCAGGTTGTAAAAAATAGCCTACGAACCTTTTGCCATAGTTAGACCATCTACTATGTATGTTTTGATATGATGCCGCTAAACCTTGTGCTGTGTCTATACTTTTTTGTAATTCAGTTTTTTGTGGTACTATAAAATCTTCTATAGGCGCCCCAGACGCCCAATGTGCCCAATGAGCCCCATTTAATCCTATAGGTTCTTGTGTTTCTATAGGTTCTTGTGTTTCTATAGGTTCTATAGGTTCTATAGGTTCTATAGGTTCTATAGGTTCTATAGGTTGTGGTTGTTCAATTTTTACTGTATTTGTATTTGTAGGCTTAGGTATATCTATTTTAATATTATTTTCTTTTGCATACTGCATTATTTCAGTATCTGTATAACCTTCTTTTCTTGCTTGAATTAAAAATTCTTGTGACATACTATATACCCTCGTTTGTATTTTGAGGTAGCTTCAATTCTTGGCTACGAGGTTGGTTACCTTGTTGTCCGCCAGGTGGAGGCGGTGGTGCACCTGGTTGATTTGCTTGAGGTGGCATAGCTGGTTGTTTAGTCAACATCTCTGCTGTTTGCTCAATCAATTCTGATATGTTATGACTATGCTTAGTTCTAACGCTTTTAATACTTAGAGCTGCGGCTTTAAGATAAGCTGCAGGGTTATATTGAAGTAAAGTATTACCTATATTACCTTGTAGTATAGACTCTAGCATTAACTGATTTTTTTCATCTTCATCATTATATGCTGTAGTATCGATAGTTAAATCAACTTCACTAAAAGCTATTTCTGTTTCAGTATCTGCTATTGGTGCAACTACATATTCACCTTTTTCATTTTTCAAAGGTTCGTTATTTTCAGGATTTGTAACTTCTTCGAATGGCGTATCCATTATTGGGTTTTGATTTACGTCAAATCCACCTGTCCATATTTCCATAGGTTTATTTATTTCTACCCAACGTTGACCTGTTGCCTCATCCGTAATTCTTAAGGCTTCATTTGCAGTGTAGAATTGCTTAACTAAATTAACAATATCCCAACCTAACAAACGATATAGTTGTTCTATCTTAGTTGTAACATATCTAAGAGCTAATGTTGTGGCATTTTGTTGTAGTTTAACTTTTCTACCTGAGTCAGACGCAAAAGCCATTCCCAAAAAACTATCATTTACTCCAAGCACTCTTTGTATTCTATTAAATGCTTTATCAACAATAGCATATTGTTCCATAACCTCTCTTGTAAGATTTTCTATCTTAATGCCGTTTAACTTTTGAACTTCTATGACAGAATTAACTCTATTAAAAGCATCTGTAAATTCATCTATATCTTCAACTGAGCCTTTTTGGACAAAAGCTTTTTGGCTGTTAGCCATAAGTTGTATTTTAACTAATGCTTGGTTTATAGCTTTTTGAGACTCAATAATTTCTCTAAATATGCCATAATATTCAGCTTTATCAGAAGTATTAACTTTTTGAACTCTATAAGGAAATTTAACTTCTCTATATGTCACTTCTTTACGTATAAGTTCTTCTTCTCCACACCAAAAGATAGACCAAGTTTTATCCTTATCATCTGTTATAACTGTATGTATTATTAAGTAATTATCATATTGTTTATAAAGCCCTGTAAATCTATCTTCATAATAATTGCTAAATTCTGTGTCTTCTTGGCTTACATGATTTTCGTAAGCTTCCAATCTTTCTATTATCTGTTTAGCTTTTGTTTCTGAATGTTCTTTATGAAGCATTTCTCTTAAATAATCTTCAGATACCCATTTAAATCTATGTATAAATCTAGCGTCAGAATAGTCTTCTTTTCTACTCATAGGGTCTAGTAAAATTTCTCTAGAAGGGACGTGAGATAATTCAATTCTACGTATAGGACGACCAAAACGATCTTTTCGCCCTGTTTCAACAACATCCTCATAAACACACATCAATCCTGATAATACACCATCAAGTTTAACTTTATCGCCTTCTGTTTCGAAGTGATTGTTTTCAAATGTATACTGTACTACATCGTGTAATAACATAGCTGTAAGAGTGTCGGACTCTTGCATTGGTTGTACTTTAACAGTGTTAACAACTGTAGAGTAATAACCAACTAATAGTCTAGCAAACAGTTTAATAACGTTGAATGTTTCTGCTGGTTGGCCTCTACGTTCTAATATGGCAAGCTGATTACTAGTATATTGTCTATTATGGTACATATCTCTAACATGCTTTTCTTCAATACGAGACTCTTCATAAGTTTCATAACAAACTTTAAATAAATCTTGCAGTGTTTGTATATTTGTTTTCATTACTTAGCACCTACAGTTTCTTTCTTTATACTATCTAGTGATTTTTTATTCCTATTCTGTGTTTGTGGCTTATAAAGCTGTGATTTTGATTTATCAATATTAGCGTTAACATTATCAATATATTCTAGTCTAGCATCTATACCTTTTATTAAATCACCAAGTCTATCCTTATCTATTCCTAGTCTAACCGCATTTACATAAGGATTACCATTGCGAATTATAGAATCTAATTTAGCTCTAACTCTATGTAAGCCAATTTGAAATTGTGCTAATACTGGTCCTAATTGCTGACCTAACGTACCGTTAGCTTCGTCGTAGCTATCACCTTCATATTTAGTTAAAGCAGTACTATATAAAGAATGTCTTATCATATTCCTCATTGTCAACATAGCTGCTCTAGCTTTTACTCCTTTTAAGTTATCTGTAATATATTTTTTAGCATTGCCTATCATATTATCTATTAAGCCTGTATCAGCTTTAGTTAATTCTTTGGCTGGGTCAGCTAAAGCTATTATTTGTCTTATATTATTAATATCTTTTTTCTCAGTCTCTGAATATTTAATATCGTATACTTCTTCTATAGCTTGTACAGGACCTATTGCCTTATTATAATTTTTAAGGTCACTCCAGTCAACTTTTTTAAACTCTTCTTCTCCGCCAAACATATTTAACAATTTATTAGTCTGAGCCTCAGCTTCAGCTATATTTTTTTGATTTTTTGTCTTACCTCTAGTACCATCTTTTTCAAATTGGTCTAATTTTTTATTTTGTAAATCTAATCTTTTTCTATCTATTTCCAATTTTTCAGCATCAGTTTTTATATTTGATAATGTTTTTTTATTATCAGTTTCAGCATTAAATTTATTAATATTAGTTTGTTGTCTATCAGTTTCATTTTCAAAAGTTTTATTATTAATTTTTTGCTTTTCAATTTCTGGATTAATACCTGCAAGAGCTGAATTTAAACCAGAAATGCTATCAAATATTATTTCTTGTCTTTTTTTACTACTATTATTTAATACATTTGTTTCTGCAACTAATTGATTTAATAATCCTATCTTCCACTCTCTACCATTATAGTATTTCCATGTGGCTTTTTTAAGTGCAGCTTTAGCTTCAGGATTATTTATATAATCTTTAGTTATACCTGCAGACTCAAGAAGTTGAGTGTCATTTTCAAAGTCAATATTACTTATATGCATTACTCCTTTATCATTCCATAATTTTTTAAGAGCAGGATTATTATCTAATCTACGTTGTAAAGCACTTGCATCACTTGTTGTAACAAACTCTTCTATTGCACTATAAGTATCTCTAGCAGCTAATCTACCTTCCATGGCTTTAAAGGCTAATTTTTGTTCATTAATCTGCTGTTGCTGTAGTTCACGTTGTTGTTGCGCTAAATCTGCTGCACCTCCAGTAACAGTATTAAAGCCACCTTTACCATTATTCTCGTAACCTAACTGTTTTAATCTAAGTTCTTGATTAGTTTTTAAAAGATTTAATTCTTCTCTTTTAGCTTTTGCATTTAATCCAGTAGTATATCCAGATAAAAATCCCATCATCCACCTCCAAGTTTAAGTCCTATATAGCTACTTGCGTCATCGTATATATTTCTTATTAAGCTAGAATTATGCTGTGCTAAGTTATTAGCTTGACCACTATACATAGATGCCTGATTACTAAAAGAATTAACTCCAGTGTTAGTAGCATTGTTTATATTTCCTAGTAATGATTGCCCTTGACCAAGTCCCAAACCTAAAAATCCCATTTGTTGTTTTATAACATTTTCTTCAGCTGATGCTCTTATATTTGCTCTCTGTATGTTGTTTTGACTATCTACTACAGTTTGTAAATAACCCTCATATTTGCTATCGCCAATACCTCTTTGAGCTAAAGTTTGTTTTATCTTACTTTGTGTATCTTGATATGCTCTTTGTTGCTGTTGTAGACCTAAAGTTGTTATTCTTTCTGGACCTAAATTTTTATAATATTGCCCCAAATTTTCTTGAATATCTCCGTAAATATTTTTCCAATCTTCATACTGTTGTTTTTGAAATTCCATATTCTCACGAGATAACTCATTTGCATTTTCTGCAGCTTGTGCTGCATTAGCCTGTGCTCTTCTTTGGCCTTCGTGGTCAGTCAATCCTATAGCATCAGTTATACTACTTACAATACCACCCATATTAATACTCCTTCTTAACTCTAGTATACATTATTTGTGCATCTTGTTTTAATAAAATACTTTTTATATTATTATTTGTGCAATTAGCTTCCCATCTAGTATAGCCCAAATCTTTTACCATTTCTATACTTTTATCTATTAATTTTCCTACATTCTTGTTCTTATTCTTTACATATATACCTGAAAAATAGAATGTTTTATCTGATAAAGCATAACCAATGACAAAACCAGTTAATTTATTAGACTCATATAGTCCCATAGCTATAAAATCTTTATTAGTTAATTCATGAGTAATATTAAATAAAGCTGGAGCAGCTTTAACTTGTTCTGTTAATTCTAAACTCATATCTACATAAAGTAGCGCTAAGTCTAGAAATTGTTCATTTGGTATAACTTTAATCATTTTTATTTTTTAATTGTTCTTCAAGTTTTTTTATTCTTTGTTGTTGATTTTCTATCTTATCTGTCATATCAAGTAATATATCATATAATACTTGCGAATTAAATTCAAAAGTAACTAATTGATTTAAATCAGGTAGATTATTAATTGCCATATTGTGCTCCTAATGGTTTTATATTTATTGAATAAACTTTTCCTATACCACTTATAGAAACATAAATGTTATATCCTCTTTGTTTTTCTACTGGAGGAGTTAATTCAAAAGTTTTATCTCCTGATACATCTTTAGTTAAAACTAAAGTTTCATCTATAAATATTTTAACTTTAAATGCACCATTGCATTTTAAATAAATTTTATTGTATATCTTAATCTCAGTGTGATTACCTTCGGTAAATACAGGAGAAGTATAGTCAAATGAAACTAAATCTCCTGTAAAAGCTTCATTCAAATAACCAGAGCTTATAAAATATAGCTTACCTTCATTAACAGCTAAGCCATCTATATTAGTATCATATTTAAGCTCATAAAATCTAATGCCATGTCGCATATCTAATATTAATATTGAGCCATCTTGTTTTAATAAAATATATTGTTCATCATAAACAGTACTCTGTTTAACAGATAGATTTAGCTTACCTAAAAGAGATTTTGATATAACCTGCACATATCCATTTTGAAAAGTACATATTCCATCATATGACACCCATAGCGGAGCATTTTTAACCACACTACAGGTATTACCATTTATACATCCTTGATGTTCTGATATAAGCAATAAAGTAAAATTATCTAAATTATTACCTCTTAACAAATAAGTTAAATTATTAGTAAATATGAGTATACCTTGTGGTATAACTAATAAGCCAGTTCCTATTTCTCGCAATTTAAATGAATTTTCTGGAGGCCATCCATGAGGCTCATCAATATTAGAAAATCTTAGTTCGTTATTAACTAGACCAAAAAATATACTATAACTTTCTACTAAATGTGTCATTCCTATCTCTGCAGGATAACTATTAGTAGTTGTTAATATTCTTGTAGCTTCAGTATCTGGTGTATCATCTATATATATAGTTTTTGAATTCTCTATTTCAGCTACTAAAGTTGGTGAGGTTAAGTTAGCACCTAACCTATATAATCTTTTATGTGTTACTTGACTATCAATAGATACTGGTAAATTTCTAAGTCTTATAGATTTGTCTGCTATTATAGATTTTTCATCGCTAATATCACTACCTGCAGACTCTATATCCAATTCAGAATTATAGTATGTCAAGATATATTTAATAGTACCAGCACTTAATTTACCAGTGTTAAGTGTGTCTAAATCAGTTACATTTAATTTAGTTGGTCTATCTATACCTAATTTTTTTGCTGAACCATTATGATAGTATTTTGCTTCACTAGAATCTTCAGTAAAATATAAGATGTTTTCATACTCTACATATTGTCTTGCTTTATTTGACCCTAGCCAAACATTAGCAAATTTTTTAGCATAATGACCTATGGGAATATCAATTTTAGTAAAATTTTTGCTAGATTTTAATATAATAGGATTTGTATCAACATTTACTAGATGTTGGGCTTGATTATTTTTAATCAATGAAGGGTCTATTCGCAATGATAAACCCCCATCAAATGCTATTACATTAGGCATATTAAACTTCAACTACCTCAGTCCAATCTTCAGCTAATATATCAGTTTGTGATGCTAACCATGGTACTACTTTATTATCCGCTGTTTTCATATCTATATGAGCATGATAATTAATCTCAGTACCTTCTTCATATATTCCTAGTAAAGGAGGTCTGCTGACCTTAAAAGTACTGCCTGGCACTAAAAAGATAAACATATCTTTTCCATTCCAACCTGCTCTTTTAAATTTTCTACCTTCTTTTATTCTTTCTAGTGCTTCACCAAAATTTAATTCCATCTTTTAATACTCCAAAAATTCTAACGGCTAAATACATACTATTATACCGCCAAGGTTTAACATTAAGCTTAACAAGACATCTCCTAAATATCTTGTCAGCATTTCTTCTAGTACCTCTTTCTTCTTTAATGAGAAAATCGTGTACTAATGTAGCAGCAAAATACGTGCTAATTTTAGGGAATATCACTGGTATGATATTTATAAAACAACCAGTAGTTATCCCATAAATATTATTAAAATAAAATGAAGATAAAATAACTATTAAACCAAAAATGGTTAACCATCTAGACACAGTAGCGCCATCAAATACATATCCTCTAGGCACAGTTATGCCCAGCATCGTAAATTCTTCTTCTGTTCTAAACTTAGCAAAACTGTACCAGTGCTTTGCTGGTAGTACGGTTACTTTAATCTCCATTTTGTACTTTCCTTATTTTATTTTTTATATTACTTGAAAAATTTATTGACTTATCTTCACCATACACATCTAAAGAAGAATAATTAGTAAAGGCTGTTAAATCTTTTGTAGGAGCCAATTCAGCTACAATTTTAGTTAAAACATCAACTTGCATTTCTAATGCTTGTAAACATCTTTCAGTGTGCAATTGTTTATATCTATTAGTTGTATTATTTTGTTTAGTCACGAATTCAGCTATATCTTTGTTTTTACTAGCAAGTATATTTCTAGGATATTTACTACTATTATCAAAAGTTAAATTA
>CAKMYR010000002.1:0-6969 GCA_929200175.1 uncultured Gammaproteobacteria bacterium | reverse complement strand
GTTAAATTATCTCTATCAAATATAAAGTAAGATATAAAACCTATTGAATTTTTACTAGTTATTCCTGGGCCTACCCAAAAATAAATTAAAGTAGATGAAAACCAGCTAGATATTTCTTCTCTATTTGCTATTGCAAATGCTCCATCTTTACTTTGATAAATCTCATTATCACTCACTTCTACTATATCATTGTATTTATTAAGTCTAAGCGATATAATATCATTTTCTTTATAGTTTGAAAAATTAACTGTATAACTCTTACCTGTATTTAATGTAATAATTAAATTACTACTATCGATTTTAACATTTAATACATAAATATCAAGTGTAACTATATCTTTTTTATCTATGTTTGAGTTATAAAAAATATTCATAATTGTCTATGTATACCAAGTTTGGTGTTCTAATCGTAAAGTATTTGTAGTTTTATTATACAGTAAAACATATCTTTTTCGATAAATTGTTCCTGATGAGTCGCCAAATTCTTTTTCTCCATTATCTACTTTTAATGTGTCTATTCCAGGTGTACCCTGAGGCCCTTGTGGACCAGTATCTCCAGTATCTCCAGTATCTCCTTTAGGGCCAGTATCTCCAGTATCTCCTTTAGAACCAGTATCACCTTTAGGACCAGTATCACCTTTAGAAGCTAATAATCTCCATTTGGAGGTGTCAGTAACAGCTATATTCGTACTAGGAGTGATAGCTATATAGCTGTTACCTCCACTTGTTACTACATCTAACTTAGTATAGGCAATGGAATTACTCCATTCGCCTTTGTATATTGGTACAACTCTACCTAAATTTTGTTGAGGCATATTCTATCCACTTTTAACTAAAAAACCCCAATTGTTATTATTACTAACAGTTGGAGTAACATTTATACAATCTACAGTGCAAATAAATATATGTCTTACACCGCTTATATTATGAGCAACAATGTCTAGTTCTTTATATTGCACATTATTTTGCCAAACATCTTTAAATAATGGCTTTATTTTACCTAAATTTATCGTTGCCATATTAATAATTTAGTATAAATTCACCTTCTGAATTTATACTAAATATACCCTCTTCTGAATAAGTAGCGATTAAATCACCATTATCATTTATATTAAAATTAGCAAACGCAACTGCTTTTTCATCTCTTAAAGCTTGTTCTAAATTTCTTGTATCGTCAAAAGGTAAATTTTTGGCGTTTATTTTTGTAACTATAATATCTTTACCATTTCTTGATTGAGTTTCTGTTCCTACACCAAAAGCTATATCTTCTAGTCCAACTTTATTTCTTTCTACATCTATTTTATTAGCCATAATTATCCTAAAGGATTATAATTAGTTTCTCTTACTTTTTTAACATTACCAGTAATTTTATTATCTTGTTGCATCATTTTTTTATTATGATACTGAGCAATTTCTTCGTTACCCATTTGTCTATTTCTTGTATCCATATTATCTCTTAAAGCTGCACCAGATACATAATGAGCTAATGAACTTAACATTGTTCTATCAACAACATTATCTAAACTATTATCTAAACTTATTAATTGTGTTGGTGCTTTAACATAATATAGTTTAAGATAATTTTCATAATCTGGCTCTGCGATACCACCAAAATTATCTCTAATCTCTAAAGTAGCATCTTGATAACTTAATCCAGTGATTATACCATAATCAGAATTTGATGTAATGCTATTCGCTCCTAATGTTGGTATAGGGTATAGAATAAATTCTCCACTATGTTTTAAATCGTAAACTATTGCCTCTAAATTATCTGACCTTTTTATTTGCCAGTTATTACCATATAAACTATCCATTTGATTAAAGGATAATTTGTTCAAAGGTTTATTTAAATATTCTACTCTTTCTATCTTAATAGCAAAATCGTTTACGTTATAATTTGCTACATCTTTTTGTAATTTTATGTAACTACTAGAATTATATATCCTAGTAGTTAAAGCTACATCTAATATAGCATCATTTAGTAATGAAAGCAAGCGGTCATCACTCCATCTAGATTTATCTAAATCAGATAAAGTATATCTAGCTTTTGTAATGACTTCGCTTGCTTTCATATATTACTGTCTACTATAATTAGTCAACATATTAGTATTTAAAGTATACTCAATATACTCAACTATTATTGTAAACTCTCCAGATGTCACTTCAACTGAAGGCTTAACACTTACTGTTTTGCCAGTGCCTGTTATATTATTAGTTGCTGATTCAGTAAAATCATTAGTAGTATCTACATCAGCATCATTAACAATTACAGTAGCTCCTATGCTAACATCTAACGTTAAGCCAGTGTTACCTGCACTTTCAGTTATCACATAAGTATTAGTAACTAATGCTTTTTCTGGTAAGTTAAAGATATCTATAGCATTTGTACCATCAAAGTCATTAACTCTTACGGTAGCAGCAGATATAGAAGCAGTTTTCTTATTGGCAAAATCCCTAATATATGTTTTATCAGTCATAATTACCTCCTTTAGGCTACTTTAACATCAACAGCAACTACACCGTAGTCAATGTCAGCTAATTTAGCTTGATTATAATCATTTGTTTCAGCTTTTAACACCGTTTTTTGTGTGTTAATCCAGAACTCACAAGCGGACTCGGATGTAATGCTAAAGTCTTGAGATTTTTGATGCTTGTAATCTGGTTGTTTACCAAAAGCTATTTGCAAAGCTCCAGCACCCAATAATAAGCCTCTAGAATGCAAATCTGCAGCATAACTAAAGCCTTCTTGGCCAGTCCATATACCATTACCATCTTTCTGACGTAACCCAGATATCTCAACTCCAGACTTTTCAAGGCCTGTTGTACCTGTTCCATCAGTATCTCCAAAGAATTGCTCAGCTTCAACTAACATTAGTTGACCTATTTTTCCAAATATACCTTTTATTGCACGGTTACCATCGCCTCTAACATCTGCATTAAATACTAAGCTTTGATAATTATCGTTCTTACGAAGCATTGTAGCCATTGCTGCATCCATTACAAATAACCAGCAAGGTCTACCATCTTGTGTACGATAAGCTTCTAAAGGACGTCTTATTCCGCCTGTACTAAAACCATTAGATGTTCTCAACGTCTTTTCAATATCTAGCAATTCATTATAACCAAAAGTAGTATTCAGATCAATTGTATGACTTGGATTTTGTCCAGCCAAGCCTTGAGCAGAGTCAAATAAAATTTGGTCTTTAGAACGTTGAAACAAATCGCCAAGTTTTTTTCTAGAGTCTGAATGTTGAGTTATTGATAAGTCACCAATATCAACACCATCAAATTCATCTCCATTATCGACAACTAATCTATAACGCTCAACAGTAATTAAATTACTGAACTTGCGTTTCTGTTCACCTTTACCAAAGGCTGTATTTCTACCTTTGATAGCTTTGCCAGATAAATTACCGTTAAAATCAAATACAACAGTATGTCCAGCACCAGCATTACCATTCTTTGCTTGATAAACAACGCTATCCATACTGTTTCCCGTTAAAGGGTTCCAGAATGATTTGTGAGCAGATTGTAACAATCCTTCTCTCATCCAAGATTTCCTTTTTAAGTCACTATTATAAGGTACTTTCATAGTATCCTCCTAAATTAATATACTTCAGTCTGATAAGTTTTCATAGACTGATTATTTATAGCATCTTCTGAAGGTGTATCGCCACCGCCTGCTTTACTAAGGTTAGGCTGATTAGTGATATCGTCTTCTGTAGCAATAGTTTTTCCTGCTTTAATATAATCACTAACATTAGACAAGAATTCTTCAAAAGTTACTACGCCATCTTCTAATTTTTTTGTAATCCTAGGAGGTATATCATTATTGATTATATCATCATTTATTACGAGTCCTGGATTTACACTTAAAAATTCTTTAAGAACTTGTTTTCTTCTTTCAAGTTCTGCCATTTTAGTTCCTTTAGCTGATACTTCTTCTAACTGCTTATTTATTTTCTCACTATGTTCATTGCGAGCTTTTTGTTCGTAAGCGTTCATTTTTTGTCTCCATCCGTCAGGGTCGGAAAACTTCATATCATCAAGTTCTTCTATCTGTTCTTCTGTGAGCTCTATTGTAGCATTGCTACTGGCTTGCTTAAGCAACTCTTGTTTCTCAGCTTCTAAAACTACTTGTTTTTGTCTTGCTTTTGTATACTCAGCTTGAGTATCTCTTCTGCGAAGTTCTGCAGTAGCAGCAAAAACAACTTCTGTAGGAGTATCTTTAGGAAATTTAAGTTTACCGTTTTCATCTCTAGTTACTTCTTTTATTGTAGTCGAGACTTTATCTTGAAAAGTGGGTTCAGTAATTTTCTGATTATTAACATCTTCAATAACTTTATCGTTATTTTCTTCCGTAACTTTTTTGTTATCTTCTTTGTTGTTATCTTCAGTAACTTCCTGATTACTTTTAGTATCTTTAGTTTCCTGACTAGCAACGTTATTTGGATTAGCCATTATATTCTCCTATATTTAAAATTATTTATATTATATCATATTTTTGTTTACAAATTCATAAAAATATGATATAATAAATTTAATAAATTTAATAAAAATAATAAAATTTAAACTTGTGTTATAATTTAAAAAGAGGTACAAATGGACAGATTAAATGCTGATAGAGTAATAAGTTTTTCGTATAAGCCAGACGATAAAAATACTATTGAAACTATAACTAAATTGAAAAGACATGCTAGTAGAAGAGGAATTACATTTAGTTTTATTATTATAAAAGCTCTTAAAAATTACTTAGATAAACTAGAAAATGAATAATGATAAAGCAATAGCAATAGCTAAATTAAAAAATGGTGAGCCCATAGAGGTAATAGCTGAACATTTAGGTATATCTAGTTCTATTGTAGCTGAATGGGCAGATAATTTATCGCCAACAGAAATGGTAGCTAAAGAAGTTAATAGTTTAGCAATAGGTAAGGCAGTTAAAATATTAAAAGCAGAAGCAACACCGCAAGATAAGTTACAGACTGCATTAGTAAATTTAGCTATTGCAATTACAGATGAAATTAAAGTTGGCTATAGAGATGAGGAGATAGCTAAAGCTTTAAACACATCTGCAGATACTGTATGCAAATTACAAAATTCTTTCTTCGGAAAAGGGGTACAATTAGCATTATTTGGTAAATCTGATACAGACACATCTGAATCTAATGAACTTAAAATTTTTAGAGGCGTCCTTAGAGATTAATGCTAAATATAAGTAGAGAACAATTTAGAGACTTATACAGCGATACTAGTATTAGTAAATTAGAGGATATTATGTATAGCAAACCTAAGTCTGATAAAGATTTTATCCATAACTATTTATCTTCCAAATTATGGAGATTAAATAACCTATACACAATAATAAATAAACAAGGCAAAAGAATTAAGTTCAATATGAACTTAGCACAGCATAAAGTTTATTCTGCCAGTCTAAGACATCCTCGTTTAATAATACTAAAGTCAAGGCAACAAGGTATATCAACTTTGTGGTTAGTTGCTTTTTTTGATGATTGTGTATTTTATTCAGATTTTAGCTCTGGTTTAATGGCTCAAGGTACTGATGAAGCCGAAACTCTACTAATTAGAACAAAAGTGTTATGGAATGAATTGGATATATCAATCAAACAATTCTTAAATATACAAATTAAAAAAGACAATACTAAAGAATTTAGTCTAACTAATGGTTCGTCTATTTTTGTACGTACTTCTTTCAGGTCTACTACTTTACAGAGATTACACATATCTGAATTTGGTAAGATAGCTAATAAATACCCTGAGCGTGCTAGGGAAACAAAAACTGGGACATTACAAGCTATAGCTCCAGGTAACACTGCAATAATCGAGTCTACAGCTGAAGGTGATAATACATATAAACAAATGTGGGACACAGCAATGTCGTATGCAGGAGAACTAACTGATAAGGATTTTAAGCCTGTGTTTTTATCTTGGTTAGATGACCCTGATTGTAATCTAACTAAATATCAAGAACCTGATGTAGAAGCTATTAAATATTTTATAGATTTAGAGGCAATTGTTGGATTTAAACTAACACAAGAACAAAAGAATTTTTGGGTGTCTCAACGTAGGGAATTAGAACAAGATATATATCAAGAGTATCCAGCAACTGCTGAGGAAGCATTTTTAAAGAATAGAGATGGGACATATTATGCTATGTTGTATATAAGACTGATAAGGGCTCGCAAACGTGAAATATCTAATCTATATGATAGTAATTTGCCAGTTCAAGTAGCAGTAGATTTAGGTCGTAATGACTTTTTTGTACTAATATTTTTTCAAACATATACTGATGGATGGAGAATAATAAATTGCTATAAAAATACTGGGCTTGGTATAAAGCATTATTGTGAAGTTATGGATGATTTAGTAGAACAATTAGGGTATGATATTGATTTAGTAGTATTACCGCATGATGCTGAAGTTAGAGATTTAACTAGTGATATGACTAGAGAAGAAGCATTCTGGCAATATGGATATAATAAAACAATTATAGTAGATAGAACTAAAGATATTAATAATGATAGAGAAATTGTTCGTCAAGCTATGGAAGATATGTATGTAGACCCACAAGCTCAGTATATAATAGATTGTTTTTTAAATTATACAAAAGAATGGGATACTAGACGAGCAGTGTGGAAAGAAACTCATGAGCATAACGATCATTCACATGGGGCAGATGCTTTACGTCAAATGGTTAGAGGTGGAAGAGCCTATGTTACACAAAATATAAGAATGGCTAGAAATATTAGAAAAATTATCTCTACTGATGTTGATGTTTAAAATTTTTTACTCTCAGATTTAATAAATTTAATAAATACCAAAAAGAATTAAAATTTTTTTACTTTTAAATTTAATAAATTTAATAAATACCAAAAAGAATTACAATTTTTAAACTGAGTTTTTATTTAAGGAGGAGGCTGTGGGTCTGGTCCTGCGGTAGGCTAAAAT
>CAKMYR010000001.1 GCA_929200175.1 uncultured Gammaproteobacteria bacterium | reverse complement strand
AATTTACGCAGTAGGGTTATTATTCAAACTGATGGACAATTAAAAACTGGTAACGATGTTGCGATAGCTGCATTGCTAGGTGCAGAAGAATTTGGATTTTCAACCGCGCCTCTTATTGTTTCTGGCTGTATTATGATGAGAAAATGTCATCTTAATACTTGCCCTGTTGGTATTGCTACTCAAGATGAAGAATTGCGTAAAAAATTCACTGGCAAACCTGAATATTTAGTAAATTATTTTTTTATGGTTGCAGAAGAGTTACGAGGCATTATGGCAGAGCTTGGATTTAAAAATTTAAATGATATGATTGGTCGCTCTGATATGTTGTCTGTAGCTAATACCGAGCATTGGAAAAAAAGCACGATAAACTTAGACGACTTATTTAAATCATCGCAAAAAAATAAACAAAATATTGGTAATTTCAATACTATTAAACAAGATCATAAATTAAATTTACAAATTGATAATAAGTTAATTGTAAAGGCAAAAAAAGCTATTCAAAATAACGAAAATATTGTTATTAATGAAAAAATTAATAATCAAGATCGTGCTGTTGGCGCTATATTGTCATCTCATATTATAAAAACTCGCAAACAAAATAATATGCAAGACGATACAGTCAGAATAAAGTTTAATGGCTCTGCTGGGCAATCTTTTGGCGCTTTTTTAGCTAAAGGAGTTACATTAGAAGTTGAAGGAGACGCTAATGATTATGTTGGGAAAGGTTTATCTGGCGGAAAAATTATTGTTTATCCTCCTAAAAAATCTAGTTTTGATTCTCATAATGAAGTAATAGCAGGCAATGTTTGTGTTTATGGTGCAACTAACGGAGAAATTTATTTATCTGGGCGCGCTGCCGAAAGATTTTGTGTGCGCAATTCTGGAGCTATGGCAGTAGTTGAAGGGATTGGCGATCATGGTTGTGAATATATGACTGGTGGAATAGCGATTATTCTTGGTGAAGTAGGCAGAAATTTTGGCGCTGGAATGAGTGGAGGTATAGCCTACATTTATGATAAAAACAATACTTTTAAAAAAATGTACAATTCATCTATGATAGATCTTGAAGTTGTAGATGATATTTCAGAGCAGCAATTACAAAGTTATATAGAAAAACATAGTAAGTTTACAAAATCAAAAATAGCAAAACACATTCTTACTAATTGGGATAAAGAAATTAAGTATTTTATAAAAGTTATGCCGCAAGACCTTAAAAGAGTTTTAATGGAGAAAGAACAACAATTAGAAAAACATAAAAAATTAGTTTAATAGTGCTATTTTTTTTTGCTTATTTTGTCTAATTCTTCTTTACACTCTTTTAAAGTTAGTTCCTCTGGATTTTTATCACCGAATACTTTTTTAATAGAAATATTTTTTTGCCCTTTTCCTCTTTTTTTGCCATTAGAAATATAAGCTCCAAACCTTCCTTTTAAAATTTTAATTTCGCTATCTTTAAATGATTTTATTATGCGTTGAGCATCAGATTTTTCTTTTTCTTTTATAAGTATTAATGCTTGTTCTAAAGTAACTGATTCAGGAATTACTTCTTTTAAAGAAACATAACCTTTATTATATTGAACGTATGGTCCAAATCTGCCATAATTAGCTTTAATTGTTCCGAATTCTTCGGTTTCGCCAACAATACGCGGCATATTAAATAATTCTAAAGCTTCGTCAAGAGTGATTGTTTCAATATTCATTGATTCTCTAAGTGGAGCAAAAGAAGGTTTTTCGTCTTTATTTTTGCCGCTTAGTTTTACAAACACACCATAACGCCCCAAACCTATACTAACTGTTTTCCCGCTTTTAGGATCAATGCCAAGCTTAGTTTCTTTGTTAGCTTCTTCTCTAGAAACATTAGTTGTATTTTCTACTTGTTTACGAAATGCTTTATAAAAATTTTCAACAATTTTTTGCCAAGAAATATTTTCATTGGCTATATCATCAAAATCATTTTCAAGTTTGGCGGTAAATTTATAATCAATAATATTATCAAAATATTTAACTAAAAAATCATTTAATAAATAAGCAGTATTAGTAGGAAATAATTTATTTTTTTCTGCATCAGTAATTTCTTTAGCGGTAGATTCAATAATTTGATTGTTTTTAATTTCAACTAATTGAAATTTGCGTTCGTAGCCATCATTATTTTTTTTAACAACATATTCTCTTTCTTGAACTTTAGAAACCATAGAAGCAAAAGTAGAGGGTCTACCAATTCCCATATCCTCAATTGTTTTAATTAAAGAAGAATCTGTGTAACGAGGATTGTGTTTTGAAAAACTTTCTCTGGATGAAAGACTATCAATTTTTAATTCTTCATTTTGGTTTAAATTAGTAAGAAGTTTATCTTTTTTGTTAGTGTCATAAACAGTTAAAAATCCATCAAACAATAATACTTCACCACTTGCTAAAAATTTTTCATCTCTATTTTCTATATCAATAATTATTTGGGTCTTTTGCAATTCGGCATCACTCATTTGAGAGGCTAAAGTTTGGTTATAAATTAGTTTATAAAGTTTTTTAGCTTGGCTATCAATATTAGTAGGCGTATTTGTTTTTGTTATATCGGTTGGCCTTATTGCTTCGTGTGCTTCTTGTGCATTAGTATTTTTATTTTTATAAACCCTTGTCTTATGATATTTTTTACCATATTTTTCAGTTATTACTTTTTCAGCCTGTTGAATAGCAATTGATGACATGTTTAATGAGTCGGTTCTAATATATGTAATCAATCCATCGTGATATAGGCTTTGTGCTAGTGACATGGTTTTTTGAACTGAAAAACCTAATTTTTGAGATGCCTTTTGTTGTAAAGTTGAAGTGGTAAAAGGAGGAGAAGGAGATTTTTTAATTGGTTTTTTAGTAATTGATGATACTATAAGCTTAGATTTTAATAACTCTTTGCAAAATGATAAAACTTGCTCTTTATTATTAAAATCTTTGTTTAGTTTAACATCAGTAATTTTATTATTATTATTTATTAGTTTTGCACTAGTTTTAAATGTTATCTTTGCTACATGGCTACTTATTTCTCTTTCTCTTTCAACCACAAGACGAACTACAGGAGACTGAACTCTTCCTGCTGAACGGACTCCAGATAGCTTATTCCATAGTATTGGAGATATTTCAAAACCTAATAATCTATCAATAATGCGACGCGCTTGTTGAGAATTAACAAGATTTTTATTAATTGTTTTTGCTTCAATAATAGCATTAGAGACAGCTTGTTTTGTGATTTCATTGAAAATAATTCTTGGGGTATTTTCTGGCAAATTTAAAGCTTCCAACAAATGCCAAGCAATTGCCTCCCCTTCACGATCACCATCCGTTGCTAAATATACCTTTTTAGCTTTTTTAGATAATGCTTTTAGTTCTTTAACTATTTTTTTCTTAGCATCATCAACTACATACAACGGTTTAAAATTATTTTTAGTGTCAATACCATTTTTTTTAGCTATATCACGAATATGCCCAATACTTGATTTAACGCAAAAATCTTTACCAAGAAATTTTTCAATAGTTTTAGCTTTGGCGGGAGACTCAACAATAACTAAGTTTTTTGTTGTCATGTTTAAAAGTAAAGCTATTGCTTATTTGTTAAAAATTAAAATTATAAATAACCAATACTATTGTTTTGTATTTTTTTCATTTATAGATGTTAGCTCTTTTGTTGCTGAATTATCACTACTATCACTAATGACTGCCATTGTAATATATTTTAGGTCGTCTAAAGAAATAGTGTAATTATTTAAAAGCATTACTTGTTCAATAATAATTTCGCGTTGATGGGAGCTTATTTGTTTAGTATTTTCCATAAACAATAAAAAATTACGAGCTTTTGTATCTAGTATTAATTTTTCAGCGTCATTATAAATCCTAATACTATTTTTGGAACTGATTAAAGAGGTTATTTTTTCATTTTTTAAGACAATAATATCTTCTAACCAGTTTATAGCTTTTTCTATTCCTTCAGGCTTAAAGCCAGCATCTGCTAGAAAATCTTTAATGGCTTCATCATCAATCTCGTTACTCAAATGCTCTTTATTTTTTTCAAATAAGCAATCAAACATATATGTTAAAACATTTACAATATCATCTTTCATAGAAATTTACTCATTTAAGCAAGTACCCATTACCGTTAATTTTTATAATTTTATCATCAAGCTCTAAAAAAATTAATGTTTGATTTATTATTTGAGGACTAAGTCCACTTTTTTCAACTATTTCATCAACTGTTACAGCTTCATACCCTATGTATTTTAATACTAAATTATGATCATAATCTACATTTTTATTAATATCTTTCTTGCTTTGTTTATGTTGTGAAATATTAGGATCTAAATTGATATTTAATTCTTCAATAATATCAGTTATGTTGTCTACTAACTTTGCTCCTTGTTTTATCAATTTATGACATCCTTTAGACATTGGGTTATGAATAGAACTAGGAATAGCAAATACCTCTCTTCCTTGCTCCATTGCTGATTTTGCTGTAATCATGGTTCCGCTTTTTAATCCAGCTTCTACTACTAAAGTTCCAATGCTCAAGCCACTAATAACTCGATTACGTTTAGGGAAATTTTTAGCAAGCGGAGGAGTTCCTATTGTAAATTCAGATACCAAAGCGCCTTTAGATACAATTTCATGGGCTAATGATTTATTTCTAGCTGGATATATTCTATCTAGTCCAGTTCCACAAACAGCAATGGTAGGACAATTGGCTTTTAAAGCCCCTATATGAGCATTAGAATCAATTCCGCTAGCCATGCCAGAGGTAATTGCTAGTCCAGATTTTGATAATAATTTGGCGAATTCATATGCGTTTTTACTTCCACTTGGGCTTGGATTGCGACTGCCAATAATTGCTATTTGCGGTAGCGAGATACAATCTAAATCACCCCTTACATAAAGCAAAGGCGGAGGATCATAAATTTTTTTTAATTGTTCTGGGTATTTTTCATCAATTAGAGTTATTATATGACAATAGTCTTTTTTGCTCCAATCTATATCTTGTTTTATTAAATCAAAATCTGGATTTTTTAAAAAATCAATAGTTTTTTTATCAAATAACTTACATTCTTTTAATTCAGTTTTTGAAGCTAAAAATATTTTTTCGGGGTTTTCAAAAAATTTAAGAGCCTTGTACAAGGTTTGTAACCCTAACCCAGGAGCTTTTAACAGCATTAACCAATAAGATAAATCCATATTTTATTATTATAAAATGGTTTTAAGTCAACAAGACAACTAATGTTTTATTTATATACCAGGACCTACTTTAAGTTTTGAGTTGTCAGTAAAACGCTTAAATCTAAATCTTTTAATGTCATGAGATGGTTCTTGCTGGCTTGTTAGTTGGGAGATTATTTTTCCAAATCCAGGAGAAGCACCAAATCCATGACCGCTCATACCAGTAGCAATTATAAGTCCTTCAATGTTAGGCGCATAATCAACAATTGGAACAACATCTGGCATGGCGTCAATCATTCCTGCCCATGTTTTTACAACTTTAATTTTTTCTTTTACAAAAAAACGCTTAGCAAAGCGATCTTGTATCTTTTTAATTGCTACTGAAGATGGTTTAGGATCAAGAATACGGGTTTTCTCAAATGGACTTATATCGTCCTTATCCCAATCTTTTTTTATTGATAATGAATCAGGGTAATTCGTTGGCATTATTCTTCTAAATTTAATGTTTTGCCAGCTATTTTTAGCAGCAGACTGCCATAGCGGCATATATTTAAGGGTTTTTATTCCAATCATTACTTCGATAAAATCTGGCAGTGCTAGAGTATATCCTTTATCATCTCTTCTTCTAAAAGAAAGCTTTTCATCTGCGCTATTTCCCTGCCAAATATTCGACAAAGGACCTGTTTGAAGCACACTAGCACATACAGATAATTGAGGAATTGAAATACCATGGCGAGCTAAAAAAAGTGATGACCATGCCCCTGCAGCTAAAACAGCTTGAGATGTTTTGATTACTCCTAATTCAGTATTTACAGCATCAAGTTTTCCAGCTATTATCTCTAAGGTTCTAACAGCACAATTTTCGATAATAATAACGCCTTCTTTTTGTGCTAATTCTGCTATTTTTGGGATTGCAAGTTGCGGTTCTGCTTTGGCATCACTTGCTGTATAAATTGCCCCAATCCAATCTTTGTAAAGTTTTGTTTTACTAGTATTGAACATTTCTGCAAGTTTTGTTCTTGTAATTTCTTCGCTTTTTATATTGAAATCTTTAGCTATTTCTAGCCATTTCCTTCTTTTTTCTAACGTTTTTTTGTTGCTGGCTAGGTACATTGTTCCATGTTTTTTAAAACCTATTTTTCCATCTAGCTCTTTATTAATTTTTTCCCATAATTGAATAGATTCTTGAACTATAGGAATTTCATCAATATCTCTACCTTGTGTACGAATCCAACCCCAATTTCTAGATGATTGCTCACAAGCTATATATCCTTTTTCTAATACAGCAACTTTAAGCCCAGTACGATTTATAAATAATGCTGAAAATATTCCAATTGCACCACCACCTATAATTACAACATCAACTGAATCTGGTAATTTGTCTGAAAATTTTTGGAAATACATGATTTGTCATTTTAATTAACTTTTAAATTTAAAGAAATAGATTTTGGTAATTAATTTAACTTAGCAATAAAAGGTTAATAGCTCTGTCAAAATAAAATCTGGCGACTGCTCTTTTATATATTGAAAAAGACTAGAAAATGTATATTTATTTTTTATTAAAACGATATTTAAGTTAATTTTAAGATCTCAATTTATATCCTGTTGCAAAAATCCGCCATACAATAAAAATACAGATAAGCAAGAAAAGCGAAATAAACATTAAACTAAGACTTATATTAACATCTGATATCCCAAAAAAACTCCAACGAAAACCGCTGACAAGGTATAAAGCTGGATTAAATAAAGATATATCTCTCCACATTGGAGGCAACATATCAATAGAATAAAAGCTTCCACCAAGAAATACTAAAGGTGTAATTACAAGCATAGGGATTACTTGTATTTTTTCAAAATTATCCGCCCATAAGCCTATAATAAAGCCAAATAGACTAAATGAAACACAAGTTAGTATAAAAAAAGCAAACATGATAAAAGGGCTTTGGATATGTAAATCAACAAAAAAAGTTGAGGTAATAAGAATGATTGTTCCTATTATGAAAGATTTTGATGCGGACGCGCCAACAAAACCGATTAGAATCTCAGTAGAAGAAATAGGAGCTGATAACACTTCGTAAATTGTGCCGGTAAATTTTTGGTGAAATATCCCAAAAGAAGCGTTAGACACGCTTTGTGTTAATAATGTAAATATCATCATTCCCGGTACAATAAAAGTACCATAATCAACACCCTCAACTTGTTGGATACGAGAACCAATCGCGCTTCCAAATACAATAAAATAAAGAGAAGTAGAAATAACAGGAGAAATAATGCTTTGCCCAATAGTAACCCAAAAACGCCTCATTTCAGCTTTATAAATAGCTCTAATTGCATATATATTAATACTCATCATTTACTATATCCACAAAAATATCTTCAAGCGAAGATTTAGAGGTGTTTAATTCATTAATATTTAATCCACAATCTTTTATTGTTTGCAGTATTAATGGTATATTTTGGTACTCTTTTTTATCTTTAAAATGATAATAAAGATTAATTTTGTCTTCGCTTAATTCTAATGATAAATCTTTTAGCTTTTGCGGCATTTCTTCAATAGGGTTAGCAAGATTAATTTGAATGTGTTTTTTGCCCAGTCTTTTCATTAATGTTTTTTTATCATCAACTAATATAAGCTTTCCTTTATTAATGATTCCGATACGATCTGCAATAGATTCTGCCTCTTCAATATAATGAGTGGTAAGAATAATAGTAACTCCAGATTGGCGTAATTGTTTTACAAGATTCCAAGTAGATTTTCTTAATTCAACATCGACGCCAGCAGTGGGCTCGTCTAAAAATAATATTTTTGGTTGATGAGCTAAGGCTTTTGCTATTAATACTCGTCTTTTCATTCCTCCAGATAGGCTTCGTATTTCTTGATTTTTTTTATCAGATAAGTGAAGTTTTTCAATTAATTCATTAATGTGCTTCTCATTTCTTTTTTTACCAAATAGCCCACGACTATAATGTAGTGTATTAACAACCTTATCAAACATTGCAAGGTGCAATTCTTGAGGCACTAATCCAACTTTTTCACGGGCTTTACGAAAGTTAGTTGCATTATCAAATCCATCAATAATAACACTACCAGCACTTTTATTAACTAAGCCACAAATAATTGAAATTAGAGTAGTTTTACCAGCTCCATTGGGACCTAAGAGAGCTATGATTTCTCCTTTTTTAATTTCTAAATTGACATCTTTAAGGACATGGGTTTTGCCATATACTTTGCTTATGTTTTTAATTTGAATTATTGTAGACATACAGGTGATAATTTTAACTTATTAAAAATTATTATGTATTAATAGTTTTAATATAATTTTAAATATGAATTTCGGATTGAAGTTAAGATTTAATTATCAAAATTTGATAGATTGTTAAGACTGATAAAGATTATATTATTTTGCAAAAATTATTCTAGTTGAATTTTTGCTTAACTATAAGTTTTTAGCTAAATTTAATTGTTCTATAAATGCTTTTGAGCCTATCTCTCCTATTATTCGTTTAGATCTATCTTCTGCCCCTTGCTTAAAAAACAAAATAGCTGGTGGGCCAATAACTTCAAGGCTTTTCATTAAAGAATAGTTAAATTCACTGTTTTTAGTTACATCAATTTTTATAGTTATAACGTCTTGAGCTTCTTGTACAACTGCTGGATTTTTAAATACATTTCTGTCAATTATCTTGCAGGCAATACACCAATCAGCATAAAAATATAACATAAGAGTTTGATTGTTTTGTGCTGCAGTATTTAGAGCACTATCTAATCCTAGTTTTGAGTCTATATTTGTAAAGTCAATAGCTGATTGGATGGTTTGATTATTATGGTTAAAGGCGCTATGATTTGATAATGGAGCAAGCATATCTCCGCCACCACGAGCAACTAAAACCCAAAGCAAAACCCCATAACCAAAAGCAATTAACCCAATAGCCTTAAAAATTCTTATCCATGAGTTTTGAGTTTTAGTTATAGATTCGAAAGTGCCCATAGCGATTGGTGCAATCGTAAATAGTGATGCCCATAAAATTAATGTGAAAATTTGAGGAATAATACGCCCAATTAACCAAATAGCTAACCCTAACATTACAGCGCCAAAAAAGTGATTTATATTTTGCATCCATTTACCGTTTTTTGGGAGTTTGCTTGCGCCTGCGCCAATTGCAATTAATGGCACACCCATACCTAAACCCATGAAAAATAAAGATAGAGAGCTGGTTAAAACATCATTAGTATGACTAAGATAAACTAGAGCTCCTGCAAGTGGTGGCGCTACACAAGGACCAATAATTAATGCGGATAAAAATC
The DNA here is from genome assembly GCA_929200175.1 of uncultured Gammaproteobacteria bacterium. GTDB lineage: Bacteria > Pseudomonadota > Gammaproteobacteria > PS1 > Pseudothioglobaceae > CAKMYR01. The sequence continues at coordinate 39,056 of CAKMYR010000001.1, read as the reverse complement.
CCATAATTGCTACCCCTATAACTCCATCATTTTTTTGATTATTACTTATTTTTATAATTTTGTTTTGTAATGATTTAGGTATTTGGATTTCAAAATATCCAAACATTGAAAAAGCCAGTGCGATAAAAATTAAGCTAAATACAACTAACATCCATGGAGTTTGAAGCAAATTGTTTAAATTGACACCTATATAACCTGTTAATGCTCCTGCAAATGCGTATGCTGTACTCATAGCTAAAACAAATACAACAGACATAAAGATAGCTTTTTTAGTATTTACTGATTTTTTTTTATTAATAATAATGCCAGATAAGATTGGCATCATTGGAAGTACACAAGCGCTAAAAGATAATAGTAGACCAAATCCAAAGAATTTTATCAAAACCCATATGATGTTTTGTTGATGGATAAATTGCGATATTTCATCTGCTGAATTTAATTTTTTGGCGGTATTACTTGTAGTATATTTTTTATCTGTAGGTGTTTTATTGATGTTTTCAATAGGCTGGTTTGCTAGATTTATTTGTAGCGTTTTTTGTGTTGGAGGATAACAAACTCCACCTTCCCAGCATCCTTGATAACTAACAGAAATAGTTATAGTGTCAGAGCTAATATTTTTTAAGGGGATTTTTAGTGCAACTTTATTATTATATATATTTGTTTTGCCAAAAAATGGATCGTCTTTTAGTTTTGATGGAGGAAAAACAATATCTGTAATTTGTGAGTTTTCAACATCAATTAAAAATTTATCACGATATAGATAGTAATCTTTAGCAATATCCCATGTTGCTAAAAAGGTTTTGCTATCTATTTTAATTAATGAAAATGAGAATGCTTTGTCTACTGGTAATGGGTTATTTTTTGAATCATGATAATTTGATTGATAAATTTCGCTAATAAATGTTTTATCTTTTATATTATCGTAGTTAAGCTCAATATTTTGGCTAAAATTTTCTTGTGCTTGTGAAGACAAGGAGAAAAATATTAATACAATTGCTAATAAATTTAACAAGGTCTTATATATTTTTAAAAAAGGGCATTATACAAATTATTTTAATGCTTAAGTAAAAATTTTATAATTAAAATTATTTTGCAACTATCACCATAGCTGGTCTAATTAATCTTTCGTTTAAAGTGAATCCAATTTGTACAACTTCTAAAATAGAGTTAGGTTTTTTATTAGGGGCTTCAACTATAGTAACAGCCTCGTGTAGTGCCGGATCAAAAATTTCATCTTTTGGATTAATTTCTACAACATTAAATTTCTTTAAAGTAGATGTAAAAACTTTATCAATAATTTTCAAGCCATCAAAAATACTTTCTACAGTAGCTGTTTTTTCTGTAGCAGACTTCATTCCCATATTTAAAGAATCTTTGACTTCAAGTAAAGATTTAACAAATTTATCAAGAACAAATTTATGGGCGCTTTCTATGTCTTTAGCATGGCGTCGTTTTAGATTTTCTATCTCTGCTTGAGCTCTAAGAAGCTTGTCCCAGTTATCTTTTGCAGATTGTTGGGCTTGTTCTAATTGCTCTTTGATATCTTGTTCTTTAGTATCCTTCTCTTTAATGTCTTTTTCTTTATTTTTTTTTACCATTTTTGTTTTATACCATTTATTATTTAATTAAATTAATGTATATTAATTAAATATACTTAAAACTTACAATATAGTGACTATTTTAAAGTATTCAATATTTATTAATCTATATTAATTATTAATATGTTTAAAGCAGTTGGTATTATAACCAAACTTAAAGATCATAAAAGTGATGTTATAGCCGATAAATTAAATTTATTTCTTGAAAAAAAAAGAATTAAAGTAATAAAATCAACAAGAGAAAAAATAGCAAAATATGCTGATTTAATTGTTGTTATAGGTGGTGACGGTACTTTGCTTAACACTGCGCGCTATTTTGTTGATAGCAATATCCCTATTTTAGCAGTTAATTTAGGAAGGCTTGGATTTTTAGCAGATGTTAATATTAAAGATATGTTTGTTGTATTAGAACAAGTTTTTAAGAATGAATATACAAAAGAAAAGCGGATATTATTATCATGTCAAATAGAAGATAATAAAAAAATTATAAATAGACATTTAGCCTTAAACGATGTTGTTATTCATCGTAATGAGGTAAATCTTAGAATGATGGAATTTGATATTTTCATTAATGATAAATTTCTAAGTAGTCAATTTGCAGACGGATTAATTATAACCACACCAACAGGCTCAACAGCATATGCTTTATCCAGTGGTGGTCCGATTATACACCCTGAGATTGATGCTATCGGCATAGTATCAATTTGTCCTCACACTATTAGCCATAGGCCACTTTTAATTCCTGGCAACAATGAGATTGTGATACATATTAAAGAATCAAAAGAAGGCGCAATAGTTAGCTTTGATGGACAGACCTCTTTTACAGTTAAAGCAGAGCAGAAAATTAGTATACGCAAATATGATAATTTTATTAATTTGTTACATCCTAAAAATTATGACTACTTTAGCATTATTCGTTCTAAGTTACACTGGAATATCAAATTGTAATTATTTAAATATTAATTTATGTTAACTAGATTGTTTGTTAAAAATTTAGCGATTGTAGAAAAATTAGATTTAAGTCTTAAGTCTGGTATGAATGTAATTACAGGGGAAACAGGAGCAGGTAAGTCGGTTTTATTGCAAGCATTAAGTTTGGCGCTTGGAAGTCGTTGTAATTCAGATTTAGTGCGTGCTAAAAACGATAAGGCTGAAGTTATTACAACTTTTGAAATAGATAATCATAAAAAAATTAAAAATTATCTAGAACAAAAAGATTTATACGAAGGTGAAGAATGTATTTTGCGGCGCATAATTAATTCCGATGGAAGGTCAAAATCATTTATAAATGGAGTTAATGTGCCTTTAACTATGATAAAAAACATTGGTGAAATGCTTGTGGATATGCATTACCAAAACGATAATCAGCTATTATTACAACCTATTAAACAAATGGAGCTGCTTGATTCTTATGCAGGTATTAGTAATGATATATTAGCTTTAAATAAGCTGGTTAAAGAGTATAAAGAGATTAGCAAAAATATTGATAAACTTAATAAAAACCAAGAATTAACTTTACAGCAGCAAGAATTTTTTAAAAGTCAATTAAAAGAGCTAGATGAGGCTGGTTTAAATAAAAAAGAGCTTGAAAATATTGAGCATGAATTCAAGGTGAGTGAAAATGCAAAAGATTTGATTGAAAAAACATCTCATATATTACATCAGTTAGATAATGAAAATGGGATAAATCAACAATTATTAAATATTGATAATGAGTTAAATAAGTTATTAAATTTTGATTCAAATCTTTCTTTAATTGCAAAAATATTTTCAAGCTCACAAATTCAAATACAAGAAGTTATCTATGAAATTAATAATTACATTAGTAAATTACCAATAGACGAGCAAAGCGCAAATGAATTGGAACAACGCTTAAGCGAGTTGCATAATTTGGCGCGTAAACACAATTGTCAAATAACTGAATTATTAGATGCCAAACAAAAAATATCAATATGTTTTAATGAAATAAATGATAATAATTTAGTGCTTAATGATTTAAAACAAAAACAGACTAAATTAGCGAAACAGTATAAAAATAAAGCCAACAAAATTAGTATTATTAGGGGCAAGAAAGCAAAAAAAATGGCGCATGAAATATCTCAAATTATGCAGGTTTTAGGAATGAAAAGAGGCGAGATAAAAATTAATTTAATTGAAAATACTGATGATGTTTCTTACTTTGGGTTAGAGACGATAAGTTTTTTAATAAAAACTAATACTGGTCAGAGTTTTAAACCGCTTAATAAAATAGCATCTGGCGGAGAAATGTCTCGTATTGCTCTTGCAATTGCAATTGTTGGAAGTAACGATAAATATGTTCCAACTTTAGTTTTTGATGAGGCTGATTCTGGTATTAGTGGAGCTGTTGCTGAAACTGTTGGGAAAAAATTGCGAGAATTATCTTTAAATTATCAAGTGTTTTGTATTACTCATTTGGCGCAAGTAGCAGCTTTTGGGCATCAGCACCTTAAAGTTTATAAATATCAACAAAAGTCTAATACACAAATCATAGTAAAACAATTAAATTATGAAGATAGAATAGCAGAAATTGCTCGAATATCAGGGGGTAAAATTATTACTGAAAAAGTTTTAACGGCTGCGCGTGAAAGACTAGAATTAGCATCAAAATAATATAATATAGCCATAAATTATTAATAAGTTTAAAATTATTTATATTATTCTGACATTAAATGATAAAATACACCTTTGTTAATTTTAGAAATTAAAGACATGTTTAAATTTAGAAAAAATAACGAAACCCACGAAAAGCTTCAAGAAGATTTAAAAGAGTTGAAAAATCAGTATATTGAATTGGAAAATTTATATAAATTATCTATAGACAATAATAAACGAAGAACAAAAATGTTTAATCAGATTATTGAAGATCTTAGGATGGAAAAAGAGATGTTAGTAAAAAAATATTCAAGTGACTCATAGTGTTAATGGCGATAAATTACCTAAAGTTCAGTTAATTGTAATATTTATAATGTCTTTTTATTTTTTTATGTATGGATCATGGACTTCTGCGGCTTATGGAGGCATGATTAGTTTGATTAATACAGCACTAATTAGCATGGCTATATATAAACAAAGAAATAAGGCAATAAATGCCGAAGAAAGTGTGAAAATGTTAGTATCAAATGTTTTTACAAGAATGTTTTTAGTCTCATTCTTTTTTTTAGTAGGACTTTTGTTATTAGATTTAAATTCATATGAATTGATATTAGGATTGGTTTTTGGATTGATTGGATTTTTAATAGACAGAATAATATAAAATATGGCTACAACAGATTCAGCGCTATCTTCTGGTGAATATATAAAACATCATTTGCAAAATTTAACATACGGCAGATTTTCTGATGGTAGCTGGGGTATTGCCCATGGCGCTGATGAGTTTAAAGAGATGGGTTTTTGGGCATTTCATATTGACACATTAGGTTTTTCTTTAGTATTAGGAGTTTTATTTTTATTTTTATTTTATAAAGCTGGCAGAAATATGACAGTTGAAACTCCTGGTGGTTTTCAAAATTTTGTAGAAAGCGTTATTGATTTTGTTAACGATAATGTTAGGGGTTCATTTAAAGGTAAAAACCCTTTAGTTGCGCCACTTGCACTTACTTGCTTTATTTGGATTATTCTTATGAATACTATGGATTTAGTGCCTGTAGATTTATTGCCTAGAATAGCTTCTTTGATGGGGGTAGAGTACTTAAAAGTAGTCCCAACTGCTGATCCAAATGCCACTTTTGGAATGTCTATCGGTATTTTTATTTTGATGATTTATTATTCAATAAAACAAAAAGGGATTGGAGGTTTTGTGGGTGAATTAACCCTGCATCCTTTTGGTAAGGCTATGTTTCCTGTAAATTTATTATTAGAAGGGGTAGGATTGTTAGCTAAGCCAGTATCTTTAGCGTTAAGATTATTTGGTAATATGTACGCTGGAGAGTTGATTTTTATTTTAATAGCATTATTTCCTTTTTACATGCAATGGGCATTATCATTGCCTTGGGCAATTTTTCATATTTTGATTGTGCTTTTACAAGGATTTATTTTTATGGTGCTAGTAATTGTATATATGGACATGGCTCATACTAAAGCCACTGATCATTGATTTATTTAATTTAAAATAATTTTTTAAATTTTTAACTGTAAAATATAGAATTTATGAGGATAATAGTTTAACAATTTGCAGTTCGTTGTCGTTGCTCAAGTTTTTTTACTAGGGCAATTTTTTTATAAAGTAGGAGTAAATAAATGGAACAAAGCGTAATATTTTTAGCAGGAGCAGTAGCAATGGGATTAGGGGCTTTAGGAGCAGCTATTGGTATTGGTACTTTAGGATCAAAATTTTTAGAAAGTGTGGCTCGTCAGCCAGAGCTTTTGCCTATGCTTAGAACTCAAATGTTCATTGTTATGGGTCTTGTAGATGCATTACCTATTATTGCTTTAGCTATTGGTTTATATTTAGTTTTTGCTGTCTAATAGACGCATGATTTTATAATACTAACAAAAGGAATATTTAATTATGAATATTAATTTAACTTTAGTTGGACAGCTGATTATGTTTGCCATGTTTACATGGTTTTGTATGAAGTTTGTTTGGCCGCCTATTGTTATTGCTATGGAAGAGCGTAGAAAGCGCATCGAAGAAGGTTTATTAGCAGCAGAAAAAGGTATGCATGAGAAAGAAGAGGCGCATAAAAAATCTAAAGAAATTATAAAAGAATCAAAAGAAAAAGCAGCGCATATTATTACCAATGCAAAAAGTCAAGCAGCATCAATTGTTGAAGACTCTAAGGAGTTAGCATCAATAGAAGCGGAGAAAATTAAAAATAGAACTACTGCAGAACTTGAGCAAGACACAATAAAAGCTAAAAATGAATTAAAAAATCAAATTTCTGATTTAGTTATGAAAGGTGTGAGTGTAATTTTAGAAAAAGAAGTAGATAGTAAAAATCATAAAGAAATATTAAATAAATTAACACAATCATTATAGTTTAGAATTATGGAATTAATTACTATAGCAAAGCCTTACGTCAGTGCGATTATTCCTATTACTGAAGAAGATAATTCTCAGGCGAAATGGGAAGAGCTTTTGTCAGCAGGCGCCAAGTTAGCTAATAATGAAATAGTAAAAGATTTTATTGCTTATCCAGGCTTAACAAAAATTGATAAAATCAATGTTGTAATAGGATTGCTTGAATCAATTTTAACTAGAAAGTTACAAACAAAAGAAAATAACTTTGTTAAATTGTTGTTAATTAATGAGCGTATTAATATAATTCCAAGTATGTTATCGCTTTTTAAGTCTATGATAGGATTAAAAGATAATTCTAAAGTTTTTAATGTTTTTAGCGCTTATGAATTAAGTGCAGAAGAAAAGGAAAAAATCACTAATAATTTAACTATTAAATATAATAAAGATGTCAGTATTCGTGTACATATAGATCAAAGTTTGATAGGGGGAATAGTGGTTAAAGATAATGATAAAGTTGTTGATATGTCAATTAAAGCTAAAATTGAAAATTTAAATTCATGTATTGCAACATATTAAATTGATAATTAAAGAGGAAAAAATATGCAATTAAACGCAGGTGAGATTAGTGATTTAATTAAAAAACAAATAGAAGGGTTTGATTTTGTAACACAAGCTCGTACAGAAGGTAGTGTTATTAATGTTAGTGACGGAATTGTACGTATTCACGGATTAAGTGATGTCCAGTTTGGTGAAATGCTAGAATTTCCTAACAATACTTTTGGCATGGCTCTTAATTTGGAGCAAGATAGTGTTGGTGCAGTAATCGTAGGAGATTATCTACATATTTCACAGGGCGATAAAGTTAAATGCACTAATAGATTAATGGAGGTTCCAGTAGGCGATGTAATGTTAGGCCGTGTTGTTAATTCATTAGGACAACCTATTGATGGCAAAGGAGAGATTAACGCGAAAATTAATAGACCATTAGAAGTAGTAGCCCCTGGGGTGATAGATCGTCAAAGTGTTAGTGAGCCTGTTCAAACTGGCATAAAAGCGATTGATTCTATGGTTCCAATTGGGAGAGGACAAAGAGAGCTTATTATAGGAGATCGTCAAACTGGAAAAACAGCAGTAGCTATTGATGCAATAATTAATCAGAAAAATACAGGAGTTAAGTGCGTATACGTAGCAGTAGGACAAAAAGATTCAGCAGTAGCAACAGTAGTTCGTAAATTAGAAGAGCATGGCGCATTGTCAAACACGATTATAGTATCTGCAAGTGCTTCTGATTCTGCTGCGTTACAATATATAGCTCCATACGCAGGATGTGCTATGGGTGAGTATTATAGAGATAGAGGAGAAGACGCCTTAATTGTCTATGATGACTTAACCAAACAAGCTTGGGCCTATCGTGAAATATCATTATTATTAAAAAGACCTCCTGGTCGTGAAGCCTATCCTGGAGATGTATTTTATTTACATTCAAGATTGCTTGAAAGAGCGTCTAGAGTAAATGCAAATTATGTTGAAGAGGCTACTAATGGAGAAGTAAAGGGTAAAACAGGATCTTTAACAGCATTACCTATTATTGAAACTCAAGGCGGAGATGTATCTGCATTTGTGCCAACAAATGTTATATCTATTACTGATGGACAGATATTTTTAGAGACTGATTTATTTAACTCTGGTATTCGTCCGGCTATTAATGCTGGATTATCTGTTTCTAGAGTTGGAGGTGCAGCACAAACTAAAATTATTAAAAAACTTGGCGGAGGTATTCGCTTAGATTTAGCTCAATATAGAGAGTTGGCAGCATTTGCTCAATTTGCATCAGATTTAGACTCTGAAACCAAAGCTCAAATTGATCGCGGACAACGAGTTACTGAATTAATGAAGCAAAATCAATATAGCCCAATGTCAGTAGCTGAAACGGCAACTTCATTATTTGCTGCTAACTCTGGGGCTTTAGATGATGTAGATGCTAATAAGGTGGTTGATTTTGAAAAGGCGTTAATTGATTATATGAATTTAAATCAAATATCTTTAATGGAAGAAATTAATGAAACCTGTGATTATAACGAAGAAATAGCAAATAAACTAAAAAAAGCAATTGATGACTTTAAAACAAGTCATACCTGGTAAAAATGGCAGCAGGAAAAGAAATAAGAACACAAATTACGAGTATTAAAAATACTCAAAAAATTACTTCGGCCATGGAAATGGTTGCTGCTTCTAAAATGAAAAAGGCGCAAGATAAAATGCTATCTTCACGACCTTATTGCGATAAAATATCAACAGTTATAGGGCATTTAGCTAACGCTCATTCTGAATTTAAACATCCGTACATGGAAAAGAAAGATGAATTAAAAAGTATAGGTATTATAATAATATCAAGTGATAGAGGCCTATGCGGAGGCCTTAATACTAATTTATTTAGAAGTTTACTAAAAACAATTTTTGATTATCAAAATAAATCGATAGAAGTATCTATCTGCACCATTGGTAAAAAAGCGACATCATTTTTTAAAAAATCAGGTTTAAATATTAAATCTGTTTTGACAGACTTGGGCGATAATCCAAACTATGATGATTTATTAGGCACAGTAAAAGTAATGCTTGATGCTTACGATAAAAATGAAATACAGCAATTATCTATAGCTTATAACAAGTTTGAAAATACCATGACCCAAAACCCAACAGTAACACAGTTAATTCCTATGATTCCTGTTGATGATGGCTTAGATTATTATTGGGATTATATTTATGAACCAGATGCAAAAGAAACATTAAATGCATTGTTGGTTCGTTATATTGAAGCTTTAGTTTATCAAGGAATTGTTGAAAATATAGCATCTGAACAATCATCGCGTATGATTGCTATGAAAAGCGCTACAGATAATGCTGGAGATATGATTAAAGAATTGGAGTTGGTTTATAATAAAGCTAGACAAGCAGCTATTACACAAGAGATTTCTGAAATTGTAAGTGGCGCTGCTGCAGTTTAGTTTACAAGGAAATATATATAAAAAATTTAATATATAAGTTTTTGTAGTTAGCTAACTTATGAAGAATAGATTTATTAATGAACGAGGATATAAATACAATGAACAAAGGTAAAATTACCCAAATTATTGGAGCAGTTATTGATATAGAATTCACTGCAGGCAATGTTCCAAAAGTTTATGATGCATTAATCGTAACAGAAACAGGACTAACCTTGGAAGTGCAACAACAATTAGGAGACAATGTTGTACGCTCTATTGCTATGGGTAGTTCAGAAGGTTTAAAAAGAGGTTTAGAAGTATCAAATACAGGAGGGCCTATCAAAGTTCCTGTGGGAACAAAAACTTTGGGTCGTATAATGAATGTATTAGGTGATCCAATTGATAATGCTGGAGATATTGGCAATGATGCTGATTGGGCTATTCATCGTCCTGCTCCTGCTTATGACGACCTTTCCCCGGCTACCGAATTATTAGAAACTGGTATTAAAGTTATTGATTTAATGTGCCCTTTTGCTAAAGGGGGTAAAGTTGGTTTGTTTGGCGGTGCTGGTGTTGGGAAAACCGTTAATATGATGGAATTGATAAGAAATATTGCTATTGAGCATTCAGGATACTCAGTATTTGCTGGGGTTGGAGAGCGTACACGAGAAGGCAATGACTTTTATCATGAAATGAAAGAATCTAATGTTTTAGACAAAGTATCTTTGGTGTATGGACAAATGAATGAGCCTCCTGGCAATAGATTAAGAGTAGCTCTTACTGGCCTAACTATGGCGGAATATTTTCGTGATGAAGGCCGTGATGTATTATTATTTGTAGATAATATTTATCGTTATACGCTTGCTGGTACTGAAGTATCAGCCTTATTAGGTCGTATGCCATCAGCTGTAGGTTATCAGCCAACATTAGCTAGCGAAATGGGAGCTTTACAAGAAAGAATTACTTCAACTAAAAAAGGATCAATTACTTCTATTCAAGCGGTTTATGTACCAGCAGATGATTTAACAGATCCTTCTCCTGCTACTACCTTTGCTCATTTAGATGCTACAGTAGTTTTATCTCGTCAAGTGGCAGAGCTTGGTATTTATCCTGCAGTAGATCCATTAGATTCAACTTCTCGTCAGCTTGATCCTTTAGTTGTTGGGCAAGAACATTATGATGTTGCTCGTGGCGTTCAAGGTGTTTTACAGCGTTATAAAGAACTTAAAGATATTATTGCAATTTTAGGTATGGATGAGCTTAGTGAAGAAGATAAATTATCAGTATCAAGAGCTCGTAAAATTCAGCGTTTTTTATCGCAACCATTTTTTGTAGCAGAAGTTTTTACTGGTTCAGCTGGTAGATATGTTAATCTTAAAGATACTATTGCTGATTTTAAGGCTATTCTTGAGGGAGAAATGGATGATATTCCAGAGCAGTCTTTTTATATGGCAGGATCTTTAGATGAAGTTCGCAAGAAAGCTAAGGAGAATAGTTAATGCCGACTATTCATGTGGATGTAGTTAGTGCAGTAGAGGCAATTTACTCTGGAGATGCTAATTGTGTTTTCGCGCCAGCTTCAATGGGTGAATTAGGCATTTATCCAAATCATACTGCTCTTTTATCAACATTAAAGCCTGGAGAAGTTAGAATAGAAACAGATAAAGGGATGGAATCAATTTATGTGTCTGGAGGTATTGTTGAAGTTCAACCTTCTACGGTTACTATTTTTTCAGATACTGCTATTAGAGCAGAAGATTTAGATGAAACTAAAGCCTTAGAAGCAAAACAAAGAGCACAACAAGCCATGTCTGAGTCTGGCACCAAAAAAGATATGGCTGCAACCCAGGCGGCTTTGGCAGAATCTATGATGCAGTTGCAAATGATAGCTAAGGCACGTAATAAGAAGTCTAAATTATAAAAATTAAATAGTTATTTAATTTTAGCTTCTTTATAAATTACATGCTTTCTGACTACTGGGTCGAATTTTTTAATTTCAACTTTTTCTGGATGCAAGCGTTTATTTTTAGTTGTTGTATAAAAATGACCAGTTTTAGCTGATGATACAAGCTTGATTTTCTCTCTCATAATTAAATATTTTCACCTCTAAGACGCATTTCTGATAATACAGATTCAATTCCTTTTTTATCAATAATGCGTAGACCTTTAGCCGATAATTTAATTTTAACAAAACGATTTTCACTATCTACCCAAAAACGATGTGTGTGCAGATTAGGATAAAAGCGTTTATTTACTTTATTGTGTGCATGAGAAACATTTTTACCATGCATTGGTCGTTTACCAGTTACTTGACATACTTTAGCCATAAGATTTATTTACAAAACTAAAAAAGCTAAATTATACTTAAAAATAGTCTACGAACCAAAGTATTTTTATATTCAACTATATAATAAGGTATCATGACTAACCGCAGGAGGGATGGCAGAGCGGTTGAATGCACCGGTCTTGAAAACCGGCAAGAGGTTATTCTCTTCCAGGGTTCAAATCCCTGTCCCTCCGCCATTTTAAAGCTTTAATACATTATATTTTTCTACACTAAGTTTTATATTACAAAAACAGATTCAATAATAATTGTCATTTTGAATGTAATTCAGAATAAATTATCTAGTCATTATAAACAGCATAATATAACTAGCGTCAATTTTGTCATAAGGATTGAAATTTTTTATTTATAATTTTTTTTAGAAAAAAGACTTTTTTAAGTTAATTAGTTTGTTTTAATTCTATAAAGTTTTATCTTTTAGATAAAGTAAATTTAAATTAGTTTATGGTAAAATAAAAGGTTTTATATTTATACTATTTATGAAGCAAAAGAGAACCTTTCAACCAAGCGTTTTAAAGCGTAAGCGTAATCATGGATTTAGGGCTAGAATGAAAACTAGAGCGGGTCGTGCAATAATTAATGCTCGTAGAAGAAAAGGAAGAAAGCTTTTAGCCGTTTAAAATGACTACAGCCTTGGTTAGTAGTAAAATATCAAAACCTTATGAATATAAGCTTGTTTTCAAACATGGTAAATCTATAAAGGGTAATTATTGGAGAATTGTCGCCAAGCCTATTAAAAGCAGGCCTCGTATAGGATTAGCTATATCAAAAAAATATTGCCGTTTGTCAGTTGACAGAAATAGACTTAAAAGGATAGCAAGAGAGACATTTAGGTTAAATCAGAAATGTTTAGATAATTGGGATTTTGTAATTATGATTAGAAAATTTAAACTTGTAACAAATAAGTTGTTAACTGATGAATTATTAACATTGTTACAAAAAATTACTAAAACTTAATTTTATTATGAGTTATTTATTGCTTGCACTTATTAAGATGTATCAATTCTTAATTAGTCCTTTATTGGGCAATAATTGTCGTTTTGAGCCAACTTGCTCACAATATTCTTTTGAATCAGTTAAAAAATATGGGTTTTTTAAAGGTATATATCTAAGTATAAAACGCATTAGCAAATGTCATCCCTGGGGCAAAGAAGGCTTTGATCCTGTTCCTGACAGCAAGATTAACAAGTTATAAATTATGGAAAACCAAAAATTATTTTTAATTATCGCTATTTTTTTAACAGTATTTATACTTTGGGACAAATGGCAAATAAAAGACCAAGATAATATTGACACTAATAATAAAGCTCAGGTATCAGATAATTTGCCAGAACAAAATGCTGATTTACCAAAAATTAGTACTAATGTTACCAATGTCGATCCTATAGTTGATGTATCCGATGAGACTAATTTTACCAAAGTAGTTACTGATTTATTAACTATAGAAATTAACCATAAAGGCGGAAATATCCAAAATGCTTTTTTAAATAATTATTCAGATAGAAATGATGAGCAAAAAAAATTACACTTATTAAGTAACAAGCGTGAATCTTTATTACAAGCGCAAAGCGGTCTTGCTTCAAATGGTTTATTGCCTACTATATCATCTAAATTTAATTCTATTCAAGATAGCTATGTACTAAATTCTGACACTCTAACCGTTCCATTTACATGGGAGGATAAATCTAAAAAAATAAAAGTTATTAAGAATTTTCATTTTAAACAAGGAAGTTATGTAGTTAAAGTTGATTATCAAATTGAAAATAATTCTGATAAAGAAATTCCTGTTAAAAGTTATGTGCGTTTAATAAGAGGTGCAAATGACGATAGCAACTTTTTTATGCCTACATTTGTCGGAGGTGCTATTTATGATAAAGCAACACATAAAGTACAAAAAAATGATTTAGAAGATTGGAATGATTTTAAACAACAAAATGCAATGGGTGGATGGACGGCAATGATACAGCAATATTTTATTTCGGCCTGGATTCCAAACCAAAATCAGCCACAAATTTTATCGGCTAGTACTAGTAATAACACGTATAGGTTAACTAATGAAAATCAGCAAATTAATATCATGCCTGCAAGCAGTGTCACATTAGAGACTAATAATTTATATTTAGGCCCTAAAGAATACGGAAAAATTGAGCAAATAGCTACTGGATTAAACTACACTCTTGACTATGGATGGCTGGATATACTAGCATCGCCTTTATCTTGGCTTATACATAAAATTAATAATTTTGTAAATAGTTGGGGGCTGTCAATTATTATTATTACCATTTTTATAAAAGTTATATTCTATCCTTTAAGTGAAAAATCCTATCGTTCAATGGCAGGAATGAGAAAAATATCTTCTAGAATAAAAACCCTTAGAGACACTTATGGAGAAGATAAAAAAAAGCTTAGCCAAAAAACCATGGAGTTATATAAACAAGAGAAAATTAACCCAGCAGCAGGATGTTTGCCTATTTTATTACAAATCCCAGTATTTATAGCTTTTTATTGGATGTTATTAGATACTGTGGAGCTTAGAAATACAGAATTTTGGTGGCTTGACGATTTATCATCGAAAGACTCTTATTATATATTGCCTGTAATAATGGGAGTGTCTATGTTTATTCAACAAAAATTAAACCCTCCACCAACTGACCCAACTCAAGCCAAAATTATGATGATGTTGCCATTTATATTTACCGTTTTATTTTTATGGTTTCCATCGGGATTAGTGCTTTATTGGGTTACTAATAATATATTGTCAATAGCGCAACAATGGACTATTAATAAACGCATTAATGCTTAGGTTTAAATTGCTGCATATAAGATTCTAAATATTTTATTATTAGTATTAATAAATTAAAATATTGGGTTTATTAATTAAAAGATTTATGATTTTTATATGATAGTGAACCATAAGTTAACCTTTGCTAGACAATGCATAACTGATAATCAAGACGATCGTCTCAATAAAGATATATCGATGATTGTAATTCACAATATATCTTTACCTCCAAATAATTTTAATAACGATTATATAGAGCATTTTTTTCTTAATAAACTAGATATTGATGCACACCCTTATTTTAAAACTATTGCTAATCTTAAGGTTTCCGCTCATTTATTAATAAAGAGAGATGGCTCTATTTTACAATTTGTTTCATTTGATAAGCGTGCCTGGCATGCTGGAAAATCTAGCTTTAACGGTAAAAACAATTGTAATGATTTTTCAATCGGTATCGAACTTGAAGGTAGCGATAATATTCCTTATGAAATACATCAATATAAATCACTCAATAAGGTAATAAAATTATTAAAGTCTAAGTATGTAATTAATGATATTGTTGGACATAGCGACATTTCTCCAGATAGAAAAACTGATCCAGGCAAATGTTTTGAATGGCAAAAAATAGGAATTAATAAATAGCTTTATTTATCAAACTCTAGATTTGTATGCTATTACTGTGTTTTCCAATAAAGTAGCAATTGTCATAGGTCCAACTCCGCCAGGAACTGGACTGATAGCAGATACTTTATCTTTAACTGATTCAAAATCAACATCTCCTACTATTTTTCCGTCATCCATTCTGTTTATTCCTACATCAATAACTACAGAATTTTGTTTTACCCAATCTTTTTTAACTAAATTACCAACTCCAGCTGCCGCTATAACAACATCAGCATTGTTAGTTTTAGCAGTGATATTTTTGGTTAGTTTGTGACAAATTGTAACAGTCGCGCCTGCATTTAATAACTCCATAGCCATAGGTCTGCCAACTATGTTAGATGCTCCTATAACAACGCAGTCTTTTCCATTTAAGTCAATGTCTATAGTTGATAACATATTCATAATTCCTTTAGGAGTACAAGGCCTAATAAAGGATTTATTTTGCATTAATTTTCCGATATTCTCACTACTAAATCCATCTACATCTTTTTCAGGAATAATAGCTTCAATTATAGCCTTTTCATTAATATGTTCAGGTAAAGGTAGTTGAACTAAAATGCCATCTATAATTTTATTTTCATTTAATCTTTTTATTTCTGATAGTAATTCTTCTTGTGTAATATTGCTTGATTTATGTATTTGATCAGAATAAAAACCAACTTCTACACAAGCATTGGTCTTGTTTTTTACATAAACTTGAGAGGCAGGATCATCTCCTACTAATATTACCGCCAAACCTGGAGGTCTACTAAAGGTTTCAACTTCTTTTTTTATTTGCTGTCTAATTTGTCTAGCAAGTTCTTTTCCATCAATTATATCCATAATATTAGTTAGTTATTTAAATATGCTTCTAGTGAATCATCCAAAGCATCTATCCATGGAGTATGATGTGGAGGAGACTGGCTACCTGTCATTAAAGATTTATGAGATTTATCTCTGAATCCCATAATACTTTCTTTTTTGTTATTTTTCCATTCTAAAAAAGTGAGCCTAACACCTTCAATATCAAAATTTGGATAATCAGTCTCATCAATTAACATTTGTACATAATCTCCTTGAAACTTGTAAGCATATGCTACGCTTGTATCAGCCTTTTCAAGCTCATGCCATTTTTTAGTATGTTCTTTCATTTTCGCAACTGTAGGTAGTTTGATTTTCCCCATAATAACGTCTCTTGCATACCATGCTTGAGCATCAAACATGTTAAATGTGTACCATTGATCTTGCATTCCAAGATACATTAGCTGAGGGTTATTCTCCCAAACAACGCCTTTATAAATCCCCAAAGGATATAAAATATTTTTTGTTTTTAAACGTAATGAGTCTGGCAGGAAGGGAAAATGATGAATATATCCAGTACATAAGATAATTACATCAACATCTTTCTTGCTGCCATCAGCAAAATAAGCTGTATTTCCATTTACTTTCAATAAAGCAGGCTTTTCATCCCAATTTTTTGGCCATTTGTAACCCATTGGAGCACTACGATAACTGCTAGTAATAGATTTTGCTCCGTATTTATAACATTGTGAGCCAATATCTTCAGCAGAATAGCTACTACCTACTACTAAGATATCCTTATCTTTAAATTCAAGAGCGTCCCTAAAGTCATGAGCATGTAAAATTCTGCCATTAAAATGAGAAAAGCCTTCATACTCTGGAACATTTGGCGTTGAAAAATGTCCTGATGCAACTATGACATAATCAAATTTTTCACTATAAGAAATATCATTTTTTAGATCATGTACTCTTATAGTAAACATTTTAGTGTTGTCATCAAAATGAATATCTCTTACTGTTGTATTGAACCTTATTTTATCTCTTATATCAGCTTTGGCGGCTCTACCTTGGATATAATCAAATAATACCTCTCTTGGTGGATACGAAGCAATCAATTTATCAAAATGGTCTTCAAAATAGTAATCAGAAAATTCTAAACACTCTTTTGGTCCATTAGACCATAGGTAGCGATACATGCTACTATGGGAAATTTCGCCATTTGCATCTAAGCCTGTCCTCCAACTATAATTCCATAATCCTCCCCAGTTTGATTGTTTTTCAAAACATACAACTTCTGGAATATTTTCACCATTATTTTCAGCTGATTTAAATGATATTAATTGTGATAATCCAGAAGGTCCAGCACCAATTATAGCTACTTTAGAATTCATTAAACTACTCCTTATTTCATATTACGCCAAGATCTTTTTTCCTCTTGTTAGACCAGACTTGAATTAAATGATCAACTGCTAAACCAATGAATGAGACACAAAGACCAAGTATTAATCCGTTACCTATTCCATTCTTATCAGATAAAGATTTTAAGATAAGTTGACCTAAATCTTCAGTACCTATCATAGCGCCTATTATTACCATAAACAGTGAAAAAATAACGGTTTGATTTATTCCTAATAAAATATGAGGCATTGATAAAGGGAATTCAATTTGAGTTAGTTGTTGCCATTTATTAGCACCAGACATTTTGCTTGATTCTATCATTGAAACAGGAACATTGCGCAATCCTTCTACTGTATAACGAGTAGCAGGTATAGTTGCATATACAATAACTGCAATTAATACCGATGTATCTGTTACCCCAAAAAGCATAATAACTGGAATCAAGTAAATAAAAGAAGGAAGGGTTTGAAAAGTGTCACAAACTAATAAAATAATTTTGGTTGCTAGATTATTTTGAGCACATAAAGAGCCAACAATTAATCCAATAGCAGCAGATACAAGTACAGCAAAAGTAGTCATGTAAGCTGTTATTAGAGCTCTATCCCACCATTCTGTAAATGCTATACATATTAAAAAACCACAAACAATTAATGATGATTTGATGCCACCTACAATATAACCAACACCCATTACTAACATAAAAGTTGCTATAACAGGCATACCAAGGTATGCATTTTTCATAGGAACTAAAATACCAGTTATAAGAAAACTATTAAATCCTTGCAGTCCTGCATACCAATTTTCTACTATCCAATCTATGCCTGATTGCCAAAAATGTTGAGTGGTAAGACCTTTATTATGTTCAACAATATAAAAATAATTAATGCCTCCTTCGAAAATTATACTTCCTACATAAGCCAAAATAATACTTACTACAAAAGCTATAAAGAATAAAACACTATATTTATTACGTTCAAAAAAAGGTAGATCAGAAAAATAATCTGTTTGTTTATTTGCCCAAGCTAAAGATAATTTGTCTAATGTAACAGCGATTAAAACAATACATATGCCTAATTCTAGTGCTTGACCAATCTTAAGTCCATTAAGAGCAAGTAATAAATTAAATCCTAGTCCCTTGGCTCCAATAAAAGATGCAATAACAGCCATCCCTAAACATTGCATTATAACTTGATTCATGCCAATAAGAATATCGTGTCTTGCAGTTGGAATTAAAACCTTAAACAATGATTGAAATTTAGTACATCCGCTCATTAATCCAGATTCCAAAACTTCAGGAGGTACTTTTTTTAATCCTAATATAGTTAGACGAATCATTGGAGGAGTTGCAAAAATTATAGTGGCTAATGCACCGGCTTGATCTCCAATTCCAAAAAATGCAACAACGGGAATAAGGTAAGAAAAATGTGGCATTGTTTGAGCTATATTTAAAAGAGGGGCTAAAATCTTTTCTACAGTTCTTTTTTTATACGCTAGTATTCCTAATAACAAACCTAAAATAAAAGAAAAAGGTGCTGCTATTAAAACAAACGAAAGTGTCTCCATAGCTGGATACCATTGTCCAAATATTGCAATATACATAGCTGAAAGACCAGCTAATAGCGAAAGACCTAATCCTTTTAGAGCATAGCCTAAAATAAAAGCACCACCAGCAACTATAGTCCAAGGTAGTGCAGGCCATTTAGCCCATTCATTTTCGTTAATGAAATCCCAGTCTGTAAAAGAGGCTATAGTATTTACTCCACCTAACAGAATTTCACGAATTAATTCAATAAAGAATAATATTAAGCCAGAAAAAGTTCTAGTTATTTCTTTTACTAGTCCGGTTTTTTCATATTCTTCTATATCTGGATCGTATATCTCTATTAAAAACCAATCATTTATTAGGCTTTCTACAAAAGAATTTATTGCTCCAGGTAAGTTAGCAAAGAGAGCAGGTAATCGCCAAAGAACACCATTAGATTCATCTATTGAAAAGTTTAGTATAAAAAATATTGTTAATACTATTAAAAATAATGCTAATTTACTATCTTTAAATTTTTTTATATTATCCATATTTTTAATAGTTTAAACTAATTTTTAGTTTTTTCACCAAACAGCATAGTGATAACATTGTCGCAATTAAGGACACCAACAATATTATTGTTGTTATCAATAACAGGTACTGGATGGTCCTGACTGAAAACTTTTTCTACTACTGTTTCTACAATTGCATCTTTGGATACTTTTAAATCGCTTAAAACGTTTTCTTTAGAAGAATCATATTCATCCATTATAGCTTCTACTTTTAAAACTCTTTCTCTAGGCACTTCTGATGTAAATTTGCTTACATATTCAGTGGCAGGATTTAAAACAATATTAGAAGGAGTATCTATTTGTTCAATTATGCCATCTTTCATTATGGCAATTCTGTCTGCTAGACGTAATGCTTCGTCAAAGTCATGAGTTACAAATAAAATTGTTTTGTTTAATACGCCTTGTAAACGCAAAAATTCATCTTGCATTTCTTTTCTAATTAACGGATCTAGAGCTGAAAAAGGCTCATCTAAAAACCAAATATCTGGCTCTACAGCCAAAGATCTGGCGATTCCAACACGTTGTTGTTGTCCTCCTGATAGTTGTCGTGGAAAACTATTCTCTCGACCTTGCAAGCTAACTAGTTCGACCATGCTCATAGCTCTATCTATGCTATCTTTTGTAGAAGTTCCTTTTATTTGTAAAGGAAAAGCAATATTTTCTAATACTGTTTTATGAGGTAAAAGAGCAAAACTTTGAAAAACCATCCCCATTTTGTTTCTACGCAATTCAATAAGTTCTTTATCATTCATAGCCAACAAGTCTTCATTATCTATAAATATATTGCCAGCAGTTGTGTCAGTTAAACGAGATATACATCTTAATAAGGTTGATTTCCCAGATCCTGAAAGACCCATAATTACAAGCATTTCTCCTTTTTTTACACTAAAAGATGCATTGTTTACTCCAATAAAGCATCCTTTATCTTCAAATTCTTTTTGGTTAATTTTACCGTTATTGTTTTGCAAAACTTTTTTAGCATTTTCGCCAAATATTTTGTATACAGATTCACACCTAATAACATCATTTTTTGATTCAGCCATAATTAGTTTTCTCCAGTATGATTTATATAACCTCTATTTCCAGAAGAAATAGAGGTTATGTTTAAATAAAAAAGCTTATTATTCTAAGAAAGGCTTCCACACATCTTCATGAGTGTTTAACCAAGACTTAGCTGCATCTTCATGGCTTAGTTTGAAAACATCAACTAATGACGCCATTTGCCCTATATCTTGTGTAGAAAAAGAAATCTTAGAGAATACTGTATAGGCTCTAGGATGAGTTTTAGGGAACTTGTAGTTAGCTGCTTTTTTTAACCAACCAACAGGAGATCCGCATGAACCATCGCCACCATCTTCAATTCTACATCCGTCAAAATAAGGAGGGAATTGAATAAATTCAAATCCATCTGCATCTGTAAAGTTAGGAGACCAGTTGAAGGCGATAATACCACGACCTTCTTTTTTAGCTGAAGCTAATTCTGCCCAAATTGCATCTGCACTACCTGCAAATTTAACTACATACTTATCTTCTAGACCTAAGGCTTTTATACGTTTAGGCATTAAATCTCCGTGCCAGCTTTGAGGGCCTTCAAGAATACGCCCTTTACCGCCAGAATCTGCTGTAGCGAATACTTTATGACAGTCTGCTAATGCTTTCCAATCTGGAAGACCAGGACAAAGATTTTTTTCAATTACATACGAAGGAACTCCAAGCTCCTCTATAGTAAGAGCTGAATGATTGCCAGCGTCAATTAAGCCGCCTTTAGCCATCGCGTTGTAGAAAGATTTGCCAAAAGTAGATTGCCAAACCTCATGAGAAATAGTTACATCTCCATTACGAATAGCTTCATATACAGCTTGAGAATCAGCAGGTACATATTTTACTCTATTGCCTAATTTTTCAAAAATTCCACCTATAACATAAGCCATTACAACTTGGCTTGACCAGTTATGAGTAGGAATAACTATTGGTTTACGTGAATCTTTAGCAAGTGCTTGCCCAGAAACAAAAACCATAGCAGTTGTTAAAATTGCTACAATTGCTTTAATTTTTAAGTTTTTCATTTATTTCTCCTTAAAAAAGTTATATTGCTATTTTATTAATGCTATAAAAACACTTTAAAATAACATAACAAAAATGTAATTTACAAGTTACAAACTTATAAATTACCCCCTATATGCATAAAGTTATAGATAACTTTAGCTTACTTGTGTTACATTCTAACACGAGTTTTTTCAGGATCATAAAATGGAAATCTAACGACTTTAGCTTGTAATCGTTTATGATGTCCATCTAATTTTCCTATTTCGACTTTTGTGTCAATTTCAGCAAAAGAGACTGAAATTCTACATAAAGCTATATTTTTTTTAAGTATAGGGGAACGTGTTGCACTGGTGATTATTCCAACTTGTTGTTTTCCAACATATACACCATCTCCATGTTCACCTACTTCATTGCTGTCTATTTCTAAGCCCACTAGTTGTTTTTGAGGTTTTTCTTTGCGAGCAATTAATGCATCTCTGCCAGAAAAATCCTCATCTTTGGTTTTCAAAGGTACTGTAAATCCTATGCCTGCCTCAAGAGGGTCTGTTTGATCACAAAACTCATAACCAGCAAAAATTAATCCAGATTCAATTCTTAACATATCTAAAGCATCAAGACCAAGTGGGCATATATTAAATTCTTTTCCAGCTTCATAAATTTTATTCCATACTTGCTCACAATCTTTAGGGTGGGCAAAAACTTCGTAACCTAGTTCGCCAGAGTACCCAGTTCTAGAAACCATTACAGGAATTCCAAATTCACCACCAATCCTGCCAATTGTAAATGTAAACCACTTTAATTCTTTAAGTGTAGTATTTTGATTAGGAGTCCAAATAATTTTTTCCAAAGTTTCACGACTTTTTGGTCCTTGAACTGCAACATTATGTAATTGATCAGTTGATGATTTAATCCAGCAGTTAAAATTTTTATCTTTTGCAATTCTTCTTAAATGCTTTCCTCCTTCGTCAGATCCACCAATCCAGCGAAAAACATTATCCGACATACGATACAAAGTACCATCATCAACCATACATCCGTTATCGTAACACATAGCAGAGTATACAACTTGTCCAACTGCAAGTTTTCTTACATTTCTAGTAAGAGCATATTGCATTAGCTGCTCAGAATCTGGGCCATAAACTTCAAATTTGCGCAATGGAGATAAGTCAATCATAGCAACTCCTTCACGGCATTGCCAATATTCTTTGATTCCTCCTAAATTATTGTAATGTGAAGCTAACCAATAGCCATTATATTCAATAAAATTTCTTGTTAATTTTTTAGTGTTTTTGTGAAAACCTGTTTCTTTAGTCATAATAGGAATTGTTTGTGGGTCCGGTCTAAATGCCGTAGATGGTAAAAAATTATTTGATTTATCGTAAATTCTAACATGGACATCAGTAGGATTCCAGTTATTTACCGGAGAAGTGTCGTCAGGACAAGCTGAAGATACACAGACTAAATCAGTAATAGCCCTTAATAATATATAATCTCCAGGTCTCGACCATGACTCTTCTTCGCATGATATTACGCCATCACTAATACTAGTGTTCCATAGGAAATTTACTGTTATCCATCTCGATCTAGGTTTAATAGAATATTTTTTTAAATTGTTGTTAAAGTTATCAGTACAACTTATATGTCCAGGAAATCCCTTATCTTCATAATATTTAGCATTACAGGCAACAGCAAAAGTATCATGTCTTTCTATAGTGTCTTGAACTACTTCAATTAAAGGCACATAATTCTGATTATAAAATTTATTAAAAACTCCTGGTCGAGGACAATTAGTTCCAGTAACAGTTCTTGTTACTGCAGGATCAATACAAAAATCTAACTTATTTTTGATATCCTCCATTGCAAATGCTTGAAAATCTGAGCATTGTTTTCCTTCAACATCAATAATTTGTATATATTCTCCAGCTTTAACCTCATAAGTTTTGGCAGAAGACTTTTTAACTCTCAACTCAGAAACCATTTTACCCAAAGGACTAGGCAATCTATTTCCTTCTTCTTTTGCCTTTTCTTTTTTAACTTTTATTAAGATTTCAGTAGGAGAATTATTCTCATCAACCTTCATTGGAGAGCCTTTAGCTTTTACTATACAAAGCCCATCTTTATTCACACCAAATAAATGCTTAGAGTTTGCTACACTTTTATTATCAAATATCTTAACTCCTACTAATTCATTTAAGTTAATAGTTTCATTTTCTGATAAATACACTGATTCATCAGCTTTAACATTTGGTGTAGGTTTATTTTTCCAGTCAAGAGAGTCTATTAAATTAATACCTTTCTTGCTAAGTGCAAAAACATTGCACTCTTGATCTCCTTCGACATCTATTATTTCAACAGTATCTCCTTTATTGATGTCAATAGAAACCGCCTCACCTCCAATTATTTGATAAATTTCTGTGTCGCCTGAATATTGAATATCTGATACTTTCATAATTTATAATATTAATATGTATCCTTCATTATAACAAAATTATTGTTAAAATTTACGATAAGCTTTATTTAAATCTACCATAGGATGTTTTTCAGACATCTGGAATTTAATTAAAAGCTCTCTTGCTATCATATCACGTTCTTGTTGATTATCTGGTAATTTAATGTCATCAGGAACAGTAACCCAGCCATTAATATTTCTATCAAAAACTGCAGCACGATCTTCTTCGTATCCCATATGAACATCTTCAAGCCAATTTAAATCTTTCCAACCCATTTTGTCTATATATTTTTGTAAAAATGGGGTTATATATTTTAAATCAGGAACTAGGTTTACATCGTAACGATAGCCAATATGTTGACCTATTTCTTGTTCACGACTAGAATCAAGACCTTCATTATCAATAAAATATCCTTTATCACTCATAATATCTCCTATTTAATATCTTGTCATATCTGGACGACCAACAGTGTACTGAGAACCTGCTATTGGCACTTGCGCACAAGCTGAAGCCTCCATAGTTAAAGCAGCTAAGTCTTCTGGTTCAAGTGAATGAACATTGGTTTTACCGCAAGCTCTAGCCATCATTTGACATTCAATCGCTAATGTATGTAAAAAATTATAAACTCTTTCTGCAGCTAAATCTGGGTCCAAGCGTTTTCTTAATTCAGGATCTTGAGTCGCTACTCCTACAGGACATCTGCCAGTATGGCAATGATAACATTCTCCTGCATGTACTCCCATTTCTTCTTCAAAGTTTGCTTCTGGAATATCTTTATTACAGTTAAGAGCCATCATTGCAGAGTGTCCAATAGCTATTGCGTCAGCACCTAATGCAATCGCTTTCGCAACATCAGAACCATTACGAATACCTCCGGCATATATTAGGCTAATTTTTCCATTCATTCCAACATCATTAATAGCTTTTCTTGCTTGATGAATTGCTGCTATACCAGGAACGCCAGTTTCTTCTGTAGCTAAATGTGGTCCAGCACCAGTACCGCCTTCCATTCCGTCAATATAGATACTATCACATCCAGTTTTTGCAGCCATTCTAACATCATCATATACCCTTGCAGCGCCAAGCTTCAATTGAATTGGTATTTGACCATCAGTTGCTTCACGAATCTCTTCAATTTTAAGAGCTAAATCGTCTGGACCTAGCCAGTCTGGATGTCTTGCAGGTGAGCGTTGATCAATACCTGCTGGTAATGAGCGCATTTCTGCAACTTGGTCTGTTACTTTTTGACCCATCAAATGTCCACCTAGGCCAACCTTACAGCCTTGACCAATAAAAAATTCCACAGCATCTGCTAATCTTAGATGATTAGGATTAAAACCATAACGAGATTGTATGCATTGATAAAGCCATTTGCTAGAATAACGTCTTTCATCTGGAATCATGCCTCCCTCACCAGAACAAGTAGCAGTGCCTGCCATTGTAGCGCCACGAGCTAATGCAGTTTTTGCTTCATAACTTAAAGCCCCAAAACTCATACCAGTTATATACACAGGTATGTCTAACTCAAGTGCACGAGGAGCCTCAGGCCCTATTATTGTTTTGGTTAAACATTTCTCTCTATATCCTTCTATTACAAATCTAGTTAATGTTCCTGGCATAAAAGTTAAATCATCCCAAGAAGGTATTTTTTTAAAGAGAGAAAATCCTCTCATTCTATATCTACCTAATTCTGATTTGATATGAATATCATTTATAACTTCCTTAGGAAAAATAAAACTTTTACCTAAGATAGATTTATCTACTTCATTACTCATAATGTTTCCTCTTACTTGTTAATGTTAAATTTATAATACTAATTTCTTTTCAGATGGTTCTAATTTATCATAGTTCCATAGCTGTTTACCTGATACATATTTATTCATTTTTTCAATACCATTAGGTGTTTTAATGCCATATAAATCTAATTTGGAAGATAAATAATAGATATCTAAATCTGTCATTTCTCCTTGCACGCAGTCAACTCCAAGACCTTCAATTTCACCACCTACATAAATGGTTCCATCGTACATTGAGTCTCCTAAATTTAATCCTGCATTTCCGCAAATAATCATACGACCACGTTGCATCATAAATCCAGAAAACGCACCAGTATCACCACCAACTATAATAGTGCCACCTTTTTGATCAATGCCAGTTCTTGCGCCAACACTACCTTTACATACAAGATCTCCGCCACGAATAGCTGCACCAAAAGTAGAGCCTGCGTTCTTTTCAATAACCACAGTGCCTGCCATCATATTTTCGCCACATGACCATCCAACTCTGCCTTTAATATGTATATTAGGCCCATCTATCAATCCGCAGCCAAAATAACCTAGACTGTCATTAAAAGTTAAGTTAAGACGATTTAGGATTCCTACACCAACTCCGTGACGAGACATAGGATTATCTATTGTAATATCGCCAAAACCTTGTTGCATCAATTCGCGAATTTTAGTGTTAATTTCTCTAGGAGTCATATTTTTAGCATCAATTGATGCTTTTTTTGATGTGTCAACATCAAAGGAATTAAAATATGTTAGGTTTTCACCTTCTTCTGCAGAGAAAAAACGTTGTTGTGTACGACCTTTTAATGCCTCTTTATGCAATCCCATTTCATGAGATTTTTCATTTTTTAATTTTTCCATACTCTTACCTCTCCATGATATGGGTCAAATGTATCAATTTGACTATCAAACAATGTTCTGATAGCAACTTCTTCTGATGCTAATGCTATCATATCTTCGCTTTCATAAACCACCATAGGTTTAGCAGCCATGACATCTTTTGCCATTCCTAATTGATCTTTAGTAGCTACAATATATGTAAAGACACCATCTAAATATTTTACAGAATCTTTCATTGCTGTTTCTAAATCAACACCTTGATTCATTTTATCTGCTATATATACTGCGATTAATTCTGAATCACATTTAGAAGAAAAACGATGTCCTCTTCTTTCAAGATCGCGTCTATTTGTCCAGTAGTTTGTAAGTTGTCCATTATGAACTACCGAGATATCACTAAAAGGGTAAGCCCAATAAGGATGTGCAGAGCTAATGTCTACATCAGACTCAGTAGCCATTCTTGTATGACCAATACCATGAGTTCCTTTAAAGCCATCTAGCTTATATTGGTTAGACACAACATTAGCGTCACCTAAATCTTTAATTAATTCAAGAGAATGTCCTACAGATAAAATTTCAACACCTTCTATATCTTCAAGATAATCTACGACATTTTTTATGTCTTTAGAAATACTGACTTCATAACGCAAAGAATACTCAGTAGGATTATCTTTACTTATAATTTTAACTCCAAGACTTTTAAGTCTAGAATCAACCTCGTCAATTCTTTTGCTTATTTTTGTATGAATATCATAACCACCTTTAACATCCTCTGATTCTGCAACTTTAAAACGCATAATATAGTTATTATTATTACTTTTCCCATACATTGCATACCCTGTAGAATCTGGACCTCTATGTTTTAATGCTTGCAACATAGATGTCATTTGACTGCCGACATTTTCACTGCCGCCATTATTTTTGTGAATAAGACCTACTATTCCGCACATAATTAAAAACCTCCAATTATAAAATACTAAAAATTACATTAACATTAAGTTGAATAAATATTAAGGCAAACAATCTATATAAGATTCTAAATCCCAGTTAGAAACAGTATGATTGAATTTAGCCCACTCATCACTTTTATAATGACTATAAACTTTGTACATTTCATCAGGCATAGCTGATTTTATAACATCATCGTTTTCAAGTTCTGTTAATGCATCGCCAAGAGTCATTGGTAATTTTTTCACTTTTTTGCCAGCTTCCATAGCAGCATAAATATTGCGCTCTTCAGCTTCACCGGGATCAATTTTATTTTTAATTCCATCATCAAAGGCTTTAAGTAGTGCTGATCCCATAAGGTAAGGATTAACAGCTGAATCAACTGAGCGATATTCAAAACGACCAGGAGCAGATACTCTTAAAGCACAAGTACGATTTTGATAGCCCCAGTCCGCAAATATAGGAGCCCAAAAACCTGTATCCCACAAACGACGATAAGAGTTTACAGTTGATGATCCAATTGCTGTTAATGCTGGTAAATGTTTAATTACTCCGCCTATTGAGTGTAATCCTATTGGCCCAGGCATTTTTTCGTCAATAGATGGGTCAGGCATAAATGTATTTTCTCCGCCTTCTCTATATGTAAAGCATCCATCCATACCAGGTAGGTTAGAATTTTGAACAATTTCTGAATGTAAAACTTCATTGCCTCCTCTCCATAAAGACATGTTATGGTGACAGCCAGATGCAGATACTCCTACAAAAGGTTTAGGCATAAAGCAGGCTATTAAGCCATTTTCACGAGCAACTTGAGCACAAATTTGACGGTATGTAGTAAGTCTATCAGCATTTCTAAGAACATCATCAAATTGTGTATTAAGCTCTAACTGGCCGGGAGCATCTTCATGGTCTCCTTGGATAATGTCTAATCCCATTTGTTCAGAGTACTCAATAACTTTCATAAATACTGGTCTTAATTCTTCAAATTGATCAATATGGTAACAGTTTGGTTTTGTTATTCCTCCATTTGGTTTACCATCTTCACCTCTTTTTAACCACATCATTTCTGGTTCGGTACCACAACGCATGTCTAGACCATGTTTTTCTTTAAATTCTTTATGGTGTCTATATAAGTTACCACGACAATCAGAGCTTAATGCTTGTCCTGGATTTTCACGCTCTTCACGATTTCTATACAACTTACAAAACACTCTAGCAACGCGCTTGTCCCAAGGAAGTTGACAAAATGTTT
Source organism: uncultured Gammaproteobacteria bacterium (assembly GCA_929200175.1). GTDB lineage: Bacteria > Pseudomonadota > Gammaproteobacteria > PS1 > Pseudothioglobaceae > CAKMYR01. Next base: position 10,109 of record CAKMYR010000001.1, on the reverse strand, counting down.
CAGGATCAGGAATGCCTACTAATTCTGATGCTTCAGGACCATATCCAATATACTCTCCATGACGATCAATAAACAAGTTTGCAGTAGAGCCATAGACTAATTGAAATCCTTTTTCTGATAATCTTTCCCAATGGCGAGCTGGAATACCCTTGCCAACTATACGTCCAGTTACTGAAACAAATTGATAATAAATATAAGTTACACCTAATTCGTTAATTTTATTTCTTACTTGTTTAACTAATTCAGATCTACCTTCTTGGTTTACATGTTTTTCTAAATCTGTCATTTATTTCTCCTTGAAGTCCAAAAAACTATAGTGAAATGATACATTAATTATAAGACAAAAATAATCCAGTCAATCCATAATCAGCAGATTATATTAAATATATAAATATAAATTTTATTAGTTTTGAGAAATCTTAACTTAATTTTAGTTAACTTAAATTAAATATTTTCAACTATAACTAAATAAAACTATGTGCTAATGGTATTAAAACCTAAGATTTTTAATATTGTCTTCATTAATCACTGACGATAGTATATATAAAATTCAATATGTATTTGCATAAATTTTATTAAATTTTTATTATTGGAGGTGAGCATTATTTGATTAAAACTTTTATATTTTAAGGGTTAATAGCTTTTTTTAACTAATTTTTTTGTATGACTGACAAAATATTTAATGACAATTTTTTTGTAAAAATTGTCTTAAAGATGAATGAATTTGTAAGATTAAATTTTTAATTTTATTTTTTCCAAAATATTTTCAAAGCCTCCATTTGACATCACAATTATATGCCCTTTTTTAATTTCGCTAACCATGTCAACTATTTCAGCTACAGAATCTAATAAACTAACAGAGTTAGATTTTTTAAATAATTTATCAATATCCCAATCAATGTTTTTTGGACGAAGTAATAAAGTCTTATTAGCTAACTCTAATGATTCTACTAGACTATTTTTATGAAAGCCTGATTTCATAGTATTTGATCTTAATTCTATAATAACAAAAATATTTTCTTTTCCTACTTTTTGTCGCAATCCAGCAATTGTTTTCTTTATAGAGCTTGGGTGATGAGCAAAATCATCGTATAAAGTTATCAAATTGTTTTGGTATTTAATCTCTAAACGTCTTTTAACGCCTTCAAATTTATTCAAAGCTTTACAAGATATCTCTGTCGTTATGCCAACATGGCTTGCTGCTTGTATTGAAGCTATCGCATTTTCCATATTATGCTCACCAAGAAATTTCCAATCAATTGTATTATTTTTTATTTTAAATTTAGAGCCATTTTTTGATGGCATTAAATTAGTTTTTATTGTTTTTTTAGAATTAGACCATAATCCTTTAGCAATTACTTGTTCTATGTTTAAATCATTTTGTGGGTATATAATTAAGCCATTTTTTGGTATAGTTCTAACTAAATGGCAAAATTGTTTTTGAATGTCAGAAATAGAGTCAAATATATCACAGTGATCAAATTCTAAATTATTAATTATTAAAGTTTTGCTTTTATAATGAATAAATTTTGAGCGCTTGTCAAAAAATGCAGTGTCATATTCATCAGCCTCAATTATAAAAAAGTCAGAGTTAGTTAGTCTTGATGAAATACCAAAGTTATTAGCTACACCTCCTATAAGAAAACTAGGGTTATAACCAGCATATTCTAATATCCAAGCAAGCATGCTAGTTGTGGTCGTCTTGCCGTGAGTGCCAGCTACTGATAAAACCCATTTATCTTTTAATATTTTTTCTGAAAGCCATTGCGGGCCAGAAGTATATTTATATCTTTTGTTAAGTATTTTTTCTACACATTCATTGCCGCGAGACAAAGAGTTACCAATTATAAAAATATCGGCATTAGGTAAGTTTTTTTCTTTGTAATTATCTATATAATCAATATTTTGTTCTTTGAGCTGAATACTCATAGGTGGATAAATATTAGTGTCCATGCCGCTAACAGTATAGCCAGCCTGCTTGGCAATAATAGCTATAGAGCCCATAAATGTACCAGCTATACCTAATATGTGGATGTGCATAACAGTGTATTATATACAAATAATATGGATATTTATTTAGTTGGTGGATTTGTGCGCGATAGTTTATTAGGAATTGCTGACAAAAATACTGAAAAAGATTGGCTGGTAATTAATTCATCATTTGATGAAATGTTAAGTCTTGGGTATAAAAAAGTAGGAAATGAATTTCCTGTTTTTTTGCATCCAAAAACCAAAGAAGAATATGCTTTAGCTAGAATCGAAAGAAAAACAAAAAAAGGATATAAAGGTTTTGAGTTTGATATTTCCAGCAATATTACTTTAAAACAAGATCTTTTTAGGAGAGACTTAACGATTAATGCTATGGCCAAAAAAGGCGATCAAATAATTGACTATTTTGACGGAAAAAAAGATTTAAAAAATGGTATTTTGCGACATGTTTCTTCGGCTTTTAATGAGGATCCAGTAAGAGTATTAAGAGTAGCTAGATTTGCTGCTAAATTTGAAAAATTAGGTTTTGTAATAGCACATAAGACTTATGAATTAATGCAGCAAATGGTGATATCTGGTGAAGTAGATGCGCTTGTTCCTGAGCGTATTTTTAAAGAACTTGATAAAGCTTTATCTTATGAAACTCCATCAGTGTTTTTTGCAGTTTTATTAAATTGTAATGCTTTTGCAAAGGTATTTCCTTTTGTTAAAAATAGCTCCAGTAAATTTAAGTTTTTAGATTATCTTGATACTAAAAAAAATTATATTAAATTTTCAATTTGGCTTAAAGATGAAGATTGCAATAATATTGAATCTTTATGTGAATTTATTAAATGCCCTAAAAAATATAAAGAATTAGCTTTATTAACAAGTAAATATAATATTTTTGCTAATAATTTTGATAAACAAAATAGTGAATCAATCTTTAATTTTTTTGTTAAAACAGATGCATTTAGACGTAAAAATAGATTTTATGATTTGTTAGCTACATTTAAATTATTAAAAATTGATACTTCTCAAATCATAAAATTATTCAATCTAATTGAAAATATTGATGTTAGTAAATTAAAAACTAATGATATTGGTACAGCTATTACTGTTAAAAAAAAGAATATTATTAAATCATTCCTTAATACGACATAGCGAATTAAGTTTACAATAAGTACAAGCTTGACTAGTTGGCAAAACTTCGGCAACTCCTTTTTGGTAGTCTAAGATTGCCTCATTAATATTTTTCTTCCAAATATTAATTTGGTAGCTCCAATCTTGAGAGGCTTTTATTTTTGATTTTTCATGTACAACTAGGTTTTCATCTTTACATAAGCCTATATATTCAATATTATCAGTAGTTGTTAATAATTTTATTATAGCAATACCAGATGCTTGATTAGTAAGAACATAAATAGGTAATTGAGGATCTTTGATAGGATTGCTATTCCAAGGATTTGTAGGAATATTGCCAGTTTTATAGTCAAAAATTATCAAGCTTTCTTGTACTTCGTCTATCCGATCAATTTTAGTATCAAATATGAGATTATTAATATTAACAGTAACTTTTTTTTCTGTAGCAATTACTTTAAATTCCTCACGATCTTTTTCCGACTCTATAAATTTATCAATTATTTTGGTTATTCTTTGTTTTTCTATTTGGAAAAAACGTGATTTTTCGTAAAACTTTAATTGCTCTTTAATAATTGATTCAATAAGTGTTGTTAATTCAGATTTTTTGTAACTTTTTAATTCTTCTAGTGATTTAATATTTTGATATATTTTTTCTAAAATTTTGTGAATTATATTTCCTTGCTCTGCCCTATTTAACCCTATGTAAGGAGGGCAAAAATCATTTAATTTTAAGCGATGAGCAAAACCTTTAAATGCACAGGACATTTGGTCTTTTAAGGTGTTAATGCCGTTATTTATTTTTTTGTGAGTTAATTTTGGGGCATTAGCATCTTTTATAGTTTCTAATTTTAGTTTTATTGGTGCCGAATCTTCTATTTTTTCTATTTTGGCTTCAAATTGAATTAAAGTAGAGCTTTTTTGTTGTTTATCAAAACAGTTTTTAGCATAACTAAAAATTACTTCTTTAGAAAGATTTACTAAGCATTCTAAAGTTTCATTAGCATCTTTTTTGATTAGTTCAAAACTACTACATGTAATTTTATTTTTTGCAGCAATTTCATAAGGAATAAAATTAAGAGAATTAAATTTTGGAGGAAGAAAATCATCAGTCATTCCAAGCACCCATGTTGCATCAAAATGGATGTATTTAGTTACCCCAAGTATTTGTATTGATTGTTTTCCAGAATTTGCTTGGAATACCACTTTAGACAGCCATTCTGTTAAATCAATAATTGCTTGATTAAAACTTACCTTTTCATTATATTGCGACAAAACATTTAAACATAAACTAGTCTTTTGGTATTTATTAATCAGTTGATATTCAGAGCTTGACAAAACTCTATCGGTAGTAAATCCCCACAACTCTAGACAATCATTAAAACTTAATAACCATTCAGCATGTTTTTTCTTAGTATTTAATTTTTTTGCTACTACTTTTTTAATTAATTTTTTTAATAAAGGAGTTTTTTCTATATATTTTTCAATTTGCTCAAGTTTGAAATTAGTTTGAGTCAATGATAGAATTTTATTTACTAATAATGCCCTATCTGAAAGCTCGGTTTTAGCTTTGGCAATATATGGTGAAGTAACTACAGTATTAAATATAGTTGTATTTATTTTATTATTTTGTAATTGCTCGCTTAATTGAAGTGTAAGTAGTAAATGTTGAATTAAAGGATAGCTTGTTAGTTTTAATCCTAAAGATATACCATAATTCTTTTCTTTGGTCTCATTTAGATTGTCATTAAATACTTTATCAAAAATTGTTTTAATTTGGTTGTAATTTTCTTTTAGTTTGGGAACTATAATAGCAATATTTTTTTTAGGTTTTTCCTGAGCTAATTTTTTAGCCCAATTAGCAGCAGCTAGTATTTCATTGGTATTTGTTTCAAAAGTTTTATTTATAATTTTATTATTAGTTTGACTACATTTAATTGTTTTATGTTCGATAGCTTCAAATAGCTTTGATTGTTCTGGAGTTAGAGTTGTAAAGCCATAAATGAAGGTCTTATTAGTTATATACGCCTTTTTTTTAATTAGAATGCCAGATAAGTCATTAATATCTATTAAATTAAGTTTTGACTTGGTTAATTTATAAGATTCAATCCAGCCAATAAATAATTTTAAATTTTCATCTTTGAATTTTATTTGATTGTAATCAATAAGATATCTACAGTAATAATTATAATTTTTAATAACATCTTCTAATAAATTTTTTTTAGCTGGTTGACCCGAATTAGATATACATTTTTTAATTAGTACGCTTGATTCGATTTCTGAAATTAAACGATACTTTAAATTATGATTTATCTTGTGCCATGCATGTAATAAATATTGCTCCCAAGATAGAATTTTAGGAATCATACAATTGGGTTTTTGTTGAGCCCAAGTATTTTTAAATGCTAATATTTGTAGATTACTAGCAGCTACTATTAGATCATTGCTTTTTATTTCTTTTAAGTTAGTATTAATCAACATAATCAAAAAAAGCGTCTAAACTCTTATACAGCTCTGTTAATCCTTGTTTTTTTAAACTAGAAAATGACTGTACATTAATGTTTGGGTACTTACTTGTCGCATTTATAACTTCTAATTTTGCTTTATTAAGTTTTTGTTTGGATAGTTTGTCTGCTTTTGTTAAAAGTATTTGTGTTGGTAAGTTAACATCAACACACCAGTTAATTATATTTTGATCAAAAGGCTTAATAAGGCTTCTAGAATCAATTATTAATACAGCACCAGATAAACATTTGCGCCTTGTAAGGTATCGATTTAAATTTTTATTCCAGGTTTTTTTAATTTCATTTGAAATTTTTGCATAACCATAGCCGGGTAAATCAACTAGGCGACGATCTTTATCAATCGAAAAAAACACTAAATGTCTAGTTCTTCCAGGTGTTTTAGAAACCATAGCTAGTTTTTTATTATCACAAATTGTGTTAATAACACTTGATTTGCCAGAATTAGAACGTCCAATAAAAATTACTTCATAGCCTTTATCTTCTGGACATTTTTCTAGTTCAGGTGAAGATAACAAGAATTTAGTTTGGCGATAAACATTTTGCATATGAAAAAATAAACTGTATAATGGCTGATTAATTTATAAGTGTATTTTAATTTAATATAAGGATTGGGATGATGAATAAAATTTTATTTGTGGCTTTCACGCTTTTAATTAGTTCTTTTGTTGTAAATGCTGACGGTAAAGCAACTTATACCGCATTAGGTTGTGCAGCTTGCCATGGAGCAACTGGGAAGGCAACTATTCCAATCTATCCAAATCTTAACGGGCAAAATGCAGCATATACTGTTAAGCAATTGAAAGATTTTCAATCTGGTGCGCGTAAAGATCCAACAATGAGCGCAATGGCTAATCTTACTGCAGGCAAAGAGCAAGCAATAGCAGATTTTTTAGCTGCACAAAAGTAGTTGAATATTTGTGTTGAGATACACATTTTTAATTAGCCATTATTTCTTTTAAGATTTTTAAGTATAATTTTTTAACTATGAAAAAGTTATTTGTATTCTTGATTGCATTTATTGCTACTTATGTAGTTATAGCCCAAGGAGATATAGAAAAAGGAAAAGAAAAAGCTGTTGCCTGTATAGCTTGTCATGGAATAGACGGCAATTCGCCTGTTGATGCTTTTCCAAAAATAGCTGGTCAGAATGCAAAATATTCTTTAAAACAACTGTTAGATATTAAATCCCAAGCTAGAACAAGCCCAATTATGTTAGGGATTATTTCATCTTTAAACAATGAAGATCTTGAGAATTTATCTGCTTATTTTGAATCTCAAACAATTAGCAAAGGGTCTGCCAAAAAAGATGCAAATATTGATTTAGGCAGGAGTATTTATAAAGCAGGAAAAAAAGGAGAAATGGTTTCTTGCATGTCTTGTCATGGACCTAGTGGTAAAGGAATTCCTTCTGCAGGATTTCCATCACTTTATTCTCAGCATGCAAAGTACACTATTCAACAGCTAAAATATTTTCGCCAAACTTCAATAAATTTAAAAAAAGGAACTAATGAATTAAGCAGATCAAATGATTATGAAGGCATGATGGTTGATGTTGCTAAAACATTAACTGATGAAGAAATTCAAGCTGTTGCTGAGTATATAGCTGGCTTAAATTAATTCTTTGAGTTTTATCACACTTATTTTTTATTATGAAAACTTCAATAGAAGTATTAGAAGGGCTAAAAAGATCAATAACTGTTGAAATGCCTTTTGCTGTACTTGCAGAAAAAACAGATAAAATAATCCGAGATATTGCAAAAAAAGCAAATATTAATGGATTCAGACAGGGCAAAATTCCTTTGTCGGTATCGAGAAAAATGTTTGGCAACAAGGCTAAAGCAGATGCTGCTAATGAAATAATTCAAGAGACTTTAAAAGACGCTTTAGCAAAACATAAATTATCTCCAGCTGCGCAACCTTTGGTTACTAAAATTAATTTAGAAGAAGGTAAAGACTTTTTTTATAATGTTGAGTTTGAGGTTTATCCTGAAATAAAAGTAAATAGCTTTGAGAATTTGAAAATTGAGCAAACCAAGGTAAAGGTTAGTAAAGAAGATGAAAATACAATGCTTGAGAATGTAAAACAACAATTAACCGAATATAAAAAAGTAAAGAGAAAATCTAAAGTAGGAGATAAGGTTATTATTGATTTTAAAGGTTTTATTGATGGCAATGAGTTTGAAGGCGGACATGCTGATGATTTCGAAATAATTATTGGCGAACATAAAATGATAGAAGGCTTTGAAGAAGGCTTAACCGCAGTAGAAGAAAATAGCGATTTAACATTAAATCTTAAATTTCCTAAAAATTACCATAGCAAAGATTTAATGGATAAAGATGTTGTTTTTAATGTTAAGGTTAAAGAGGTTTTAATGCCTAAAACTCCTAAAATTGATGATAGTTTTGCTAAAAAAGTAGGGTTAAAAAACACAGAAGATTTGCATAAAAATATTAAAGAGCAAATTAAAACAAAAGCAGATAATGCAGTTTTGCATGAAAACAAAGAATCAGTATTTAATGCTTTGTTAGAAGATAATGTTTTTGAAGTTCCTAAGGCAAGCATTGAGAGAGAATCGCAAAACATGTTAGAAGAAATGCAAGCAAACTTAAAAAAAGATACTAATAATAAAAGAAAGTTTCAGACTTCTGATTTTAATATTGAAGCTGAAAAACGTGTTAAATTAATGTTATTAATTAATAAAATTACTGAAGATAACAAACTTAAGGTTGATGAAAAACAAGTAGACGATAAATTACAAGAAATGTCAAAATCTTATGGCGAGAATGGACAAAAAATGATTGATTATTACAAAAGCAATCCATCTAATATGGCACATATTGAATCTTTATTAATAGAAGATATGGTAGAAAAATTAATTTTAGACAAAGCTGTTGTGAATTATAATGTTAAAAAATTTCAAGAAATAATGCAAGGTAAGGGATAAATGATAACTAAAAACCTAAATCAAGTACCTATTGTAGTAGAGCAAACTGCCAAAGGAGAGCGAGCATACGATATTTATTCAATGCTTTTAAAAGAACGTATTATCTTTTTAGTAGGAGAGGTTGAAGATTACATGGCAAATGTTATTGTTGCTCAAATTTTATTTTTGGAATCTGAAAATTCAGAAAAAGATATTAATTTATATATTAATACTGTTGGAGGCTCTGTTTCGGCTGGATTGGCAATTTATGACACAATGCAATTTGTTAAACCTGATATATCAACTTTATGTATAGGGCAAGCAGCTAGTATGGGTGCTTTATTATTGACAGCTGGCACTAAGGGTAAGCGTTTTGCATTACCTAACGCAAGATGTATGATTCACCAGCCATTAGGAGGGTTTTCTGGTCAGGCTAGTGATATTGATATTCATGCTAAAGAGATTTTAAAGACAAGAGATAAATTAAATTCTATTTTAAAATTACATACAGGACAAGATGTTAAAACACTTAAAAAAGATACAGATAGAGATAATTTTATGTCTGCTTCTGAAGCAGTTAAATACGGCTTAATTGATAAGGTTTTAAAAAAACGCTAAGGATTTAAAGTGAATTCATTAGATAAAATACATTGTTCATTTTGCGGTAAAAATAAATTAGAAGCTAAGCGTCTTATATCTAGTAACGGAGTTTATATTTGTAATATATGTGTTGAATCTTTTCACGGTTTAATTTTAGATCAAGATTCTAAAGATAATTTTGCTAAATATAAAGGATGGAATTACACACCAAAACAGTTAGTAGAATTTTTAGATGACTATGTTATCGGACAAGAACGTGCAAAAAAAGTTTTATCAGTAGCAGTATACAATCATTATAAGCGTCTTAATAACAATTATATTGCTGATGGGGTTGAATTAGAGAAATCAAATATTTTATTTATAGGCCCAACCGGATCTGGTAAGACATTATTAGCAAAAACTTTAGCTCGTATTTTGAGTGTTCCTTTTGCTATAGCTGACGCTACAACTCTAACAGAGGCTGGATATGTAGGCGATGATGTTGAAAATATTATTAAAAATTTATTATCAAAATGTGGATTTGATAAAAATATTGCACAACATGGCATTATATTTATTGACGAAATAGATAAAATTTCTCGTAAATCAGACTCACCTTCTATTACTCGCGATGTTTCTGGAGAAGGAGTTCAACAGGCTTTGTTAAAGATAATAGAAGGAACTATAGCCAGTGTCCAACCTCAAGGCGGAAGAAAGCATCCTAATCAGAAAACTATAGATATTGATACTTCAAAAATTTTGTTTATTGTTGGTGGAGCTTTTGATGGTTTGGATAGTATTATAAGTAGACGCATCAAAGAAAAAACTGTAGGGTTTGCTGCAGATATAAAAGAATATGACAAAAATAAAAGATCCGAAGAATTATTTAATGCTGTTGAGCCAGAAGATCTGATTAAATTTGGTTTAATTCCAGAGCTAGTTGGGCGTTTGCCGGTTCAAGTTGCTTTGCATG